>CAZSLA010000048.1:0-1628 GCA_964607795.1 uncultured Gammaproteobacteria bacterium | reverse complement strand
AGAGCTTGAGAGGGAGTAGAGACAAATTCCCTTGGAAAAAAGGCTTTTGCGGGAGGAAGTGACCTAGGAAGACATTGCTTCGGTGGTTTCTCGCTGGAGCGGTATACCGGTGAGTAAGCTTCTTGCCAGCGAGGCGGACAAACCTGCCCATCTGGAACAAATTTTTGAAGAACGCGTTGTGGGCCAGGATGAGGGCGTGTGCGCCATTGCCAAAGCGATGCGCAGAAACAGATCCGGTCTGGGAATTGGCAGGGGGCCCATCGGCTCGTTTTTGTTTTTGGGCCCAACTGGAGTTGGGAAAACGGAAACAGCCAAGGCATTGGCTGAGTACATGATGGGAAGCTCAGATGCAATTGTCCGAATTGACATAGGCGAGTACCAGGAGGAGCATTCCATTGCCCGCTTGATAGGTGCACCCCCAGGGTATGTGGGCTATGACGAAGGCGGCCAACTGACCGAGGCCGTACGACGTAAACCTTATAGCGTCGTGCTTTTGGATGAAATGGAAAAGGCACACTCTAATGTTGCCAATGCCCTGCTTCAGGTTTTGGATGATGGCCGGCTGACAGATGGCAAGGGCAGAGTGGTTGATTTCAAAAATACCATTATTATTATGACTTCTAATTTAGCAAGCGAAACCATTAGGAAGCTCGCCCTGGAAAAAAGCTCTAGCCAAATAAGGACTGAGCTTGAGCCGATTTTACAAAAGGCCTTCAGGCCGGAATTTCTAAACCGACTAAGTGCAATCGTAGTTTACAAACCCCTAAGCCGCGATATAATGGGGCAAATCGTGGAGATGCAGCTCTCACACTTAAGGCACAATCTTTCAGAAAAACAGATTGGCTTGGAGGTTACAAAAGAGGCAAAAGGCTATCTTGCAACCAAAGGCTTTGACCCGACCTTTGGCGCAAGACCGCTTCAAAGGCTCATAGAAAATGAAATCCTGGATGAGATTTCCCTTTTGGTTATAGAAAGTAAAATTAAAGGCGGCCAAACTATTAAGGTGGATCTAAATAAAGATCTACTCAAAATTAACGTAGTTGGTAATTAAATTCTACTTAAAAATTTTTGAGTAAGGGCCTATCATATACTTGTTTCAGTACGGATCGCCTAGTATCATATAGCCATGGCCAAATTGTCCGAAAGGCAGGTAAGACGCGTTGCACAGCTTTCGCATCTTGAGCTAACAGCAAACGAGATAAAAAGCTTGCAAGCGGAGCTTTCGGCAGTTGTTGATTATTTTTCGGCACTCACCGAGCTTGATACTGAAGGAATTGAGCCCATGGGCCACCCTGCCGAATTAACGGACGTTTTGGCTGAAGATGACCAAAAGCACGAGCAAAGCTTAACAGCAAAGACAGCCACAGGAGCTACAGATAACATTTACAACGATTATTTTGTCGTCCCCCAGCTTATAGACAAAGAAAGCTCATAATGGAAATCCCGACTGATCTTCAAACACTTCATGCTGCGCTTATCAATAAAAAATACTCCGCAGTTGAGCTTGTTGATCAATATATCCAGCGGATTAACGCCTTTGATTCCAACATCAATAGCATTCTTACGCTAACAGATGAACTTGCCTATGCCCAGGCAAAAAAGGTAGACAGGATTATTGCTGAGCTTGG
>CAZSLA010000047.1:0-1775 GCA_964607795.1 uncultured Gammaproteobacteria bacterium | reverse complement strand
TGGGTCCAGGAACGAAAGCCTTTTGAATGACGCTCGGCACCGTGTTTGACAACCAATTTCTTAAAATCGACACGCGTAACTTGACCAAGTGTTTAACTGAACAGGCTTGCAACCTTCAGCATTGGTTTGCCTCCTCTAAGGGGTTTGTTGTGTTGGCAAAATAATAATATTCCAAGGTTGCGGGAGGCACTTCTAATTTCTGTAAAAAGCTATTTTGGACAAGTCTGAAAAAAGTATTGTAACTCAAGTGTCGTGGTAGTAATAATAGGTAGCGGTAATTTTATTAAAAGGGGGGGAGGGGAGCTTTAGATTGACAGATTGAGGCCACTGTGTTTAAAGTAGTAGCGTCTTTAAGAGAGGGTAAAATCCATTGAAGAGAGGTGTATGTAACAATGATGAAAAGGGTTGTGTCAATATGTGCTATTGCCCTATTAAGTTTAGTGGTTCTTTCCTCCATGCCAGTGGAAGCAAAAGCGGCTAAGTACACGATACGCCTCGGTCATGTGCTCGCTGAAACTCATGCTTCTCACCTTACCTTGGAAGAGGCTTTTAAAAAACAAATTGAGGAAAAGACAAATGGTGATATCGTCGTCGAACTGTATGCCAATGCGCAGTTGGGATCAGATAGGCAAACAGTAGAGTCGGTCAGTATTGGCACGCTAGAGGCCTCGGTTGCAATAGGCTCTACATTATTAAATTATGATGATAGGGCATCCGTTATGGATCTACCTTATTTGTTTGACACCCATAAAGCAGCACGGGCAGCTTTCGACGGCGATTTCGGCGAAAAGTTCAATGAAATATGTTTAAAAAATAACATGGTTATTCTTGCCTGGGGAGAAAATGGTTTCCGTAACGTCACCAATAACAGAGGGCCGGTATATAAGCCAGAAGATTTGAAGGGACTTAAGATTAGGACAATGGAAACTCCTTATCACGTCCGTGCTTTTAAACTTTGGGGCGCGAATCCCACACCAATGTCTTTTGGAGAGCTTTATACTGCTTTACAACAGGGAACAGTTGACGCACAAGAAAATCCAATCTCAATAATCTATACATCCAAGTTAAACGAAGTTCAAGATTATTGTTCTCTCACAGGTCATGTGTATGGCACAGCGGTACTATTCTTTAGTAAATCTTTTCTTGATAGCTTGCCTAAGGAATATCAAACTATCGTAATTGAGGCTGGAAAATCATGGGAAAAAGCACAGAGAGAAGTGGCATATCAGCAAGATACCGAGCTAATTGATGAGCTGAAAGCTTTGGGTATGAAGATTAATGATTTAACCTTAGAGCAAAAATCGAAGTTTAGGGAGGCAGCTGGCCCCCTCTATGAGGAATATGCTAAACAATATGGCGAAGAATTAATCGATTTAGCAATGCAATATAACAAATAGTTGGCATGTTAAAAAGGGCTGTACGGCAGGACATTAGCATAGCATAATCTGACATTTATTTTTGCCGTACAGCCATTCCTTAATTATTATTGGTGATTGCTTAACGGTCTGTTGCTCAATTAAGCCCCTGAGTTCTGTAAAAGGCGGGTCAGGCTGAACAGGTGATCGCTTGTCCCTTGCGAGCAAAGCTGAATCGTTTGAGAATCTTTGAAAAAAGAACAAAGGACCTGGTATGAGCCACCTTCAGGACCCGGGCTATCACCGCCGGGTCCTTAACGGGTCCGCCGCCCCGCTTCAACAGCACCTGGATGTTCTGTACGGCACAGACCAGGTATTCCTGGATGCTCACCCTCCATAACCTCCTCCAGCGGGCGCGGT
>CAZSLA010000046.1:0-1876 GCA_964607795.1 uncultured Gammaproteobacteria bacterium | reverse complement strand
GACCTGAATAGAATGCGAGCTGAAGCTGATAAGTGGCGAGCCGGCGGCTACAACCCAACCCCGGAGTGGCTAAAGAACCGCAAGAGCTTTGCCTCACGGGAAATGTACACAGCGTTTGACAACTCCAAACTGGTGGACGTAAACACCCTAGCCGCCATAAAAACCTACACGAAAGACACACCCATAGAAGTCGGCGGCGAGACCGCAGTGGACGGGAAAGAATACTGGATAAGCGTTTATTCAATGCAGAAGAACCTGCCAAACGGCTTTTTAAAAGCAGACTTAAAAGATAAGCCTACTCCTCCACCTGTACCGCCAGCAACCAAACCCGAACCTGAACCCGAACTACCGAATTACGATAAAGAGAACAACGCTCTTTTGAAGCAGATACTCGCTATTGTTCAAAAAATATGGGATAAATTAACGAGTATATTTAAATAAGAAGGAGTAAAGCAATGCGTACCAAAAAAGTAAGATTTATGGACACTACGAGAGGTAAAACTCTCAAAGTGGCAATTTATGTAGGGATTTCTGCCCTACTTGGCTATTTGATTACTGCTCTAACAGACCAACCCGAATTATGGGGCGGTTACTCTGCACTGGTAAACATAGTGCTTGTAGCAGTAAAGAACCTTATAGACAAAAACATAGTCAACTAGACCGTACCCACCTCCAAACATAAATAAAGATTAGCGGAATAGAAGATGGGCCAAAGAACGGATAAAATCTTTGGCTTTCTTCTTCTCATAGGCTTTGCGGTGTTTATAAATCAGGTAGAAGTCCGGCACAATATCCTCGTAATACAATTTAAATTTATCTAGCGCAAACTTATTAGTTTTATGAGAGTGGCTAGCGGTTCGCCGTAATTTAGAAATGAGAAAATCAGCAAGAAATCTAAGACGATTACGAACAGCCAAAACCAACTTGGATTGAACAAACTTTTTAACATATTGAATAATGTTTTTATATGCATTTTTGGCCACCTTATTTAACTTTTTCATTCTAACACTGCTTGAGAAGATAGCTAAAATAACGAGGCGGATTTTTACCGTCTGCCCTCGCAATAGAAGCTAACTTCAAAACCTTTTCACGCCCTAGTTTGTAAAATAATTTGCAATACCAACCTCGGAAATCTTTACTGCATAAGTCGGATAATTCTTCAAATAAAAAATCGTTTTCATATTTTCTATAACAATTGGTATCAGTTGGTATATATTTATTTATACCAATTGATATATCGGTTGTATTTTTATTATAAGAAAGATTTTTTAATGCTTGCATTTGTGCCCTCTCTTTGGTATTATAGTTTTTGATACGAATGCCACAATAGCCCCTTTTGAAACCCAAGAGGGGTTATCTTTTTTATGACTATTCGCCGGTTAAAAAGGCCTTTTTTGAGCTTGTGATATGAATGCCACAAGCTTATTAGTATTATATTATGGATTCAGAAATAATAAAACTATTTTATGAAAAAACCGATTTGTAAGATATGTGGAGGGCCTCATTACGCTACATTCTGCTTTAGAAACCGCAAGCCTATAAAGAAGTTAGGCAAAAGAAGCCTAGACTATTCTAAATGGCGAAACGAGGTCGCTTACCCTTATTTATACGAGAAACAAGCCGGTATTTGTGCAGATTGCCAAACTAGGGCCGGCATAGACCTACACCATATAAAAACTAGAGGTAGTAGGCCCGATTTGAAGTATAATTTAGATAACTTGGTGCTTTTGTGTAGAAAATGCCACCAAAAAAGGCATAATATATAAAAATTGCTAAAAAAAGCCCAAAAAACACCCAAAAACTGGGGATAACTCTAAGATTTTATAAAAAAGTACTGGACATACCATAAAGGGTATAGTAAAATTAAAGTGTAAAG
>CAZSLA010000045.1:0-2756 GCA_964607795.1 uncultured Gammaproteobacteria bacterium | reverse complement strand
TTTGAACCCTGGGCAGGGGTATCCCCCAGGGACCAGTGGAGTGAGGGGGATGGGTTTACTGCCCACTTTAAGGTAACTTCCTACCAAAGTAAGATTGAAACCCAGGAAGCATTTCTCTTTTGGCCCTTTACCCTGGATGGTGTGAGCATGGAGGGAGTGGTTCCCACCTTTTCCTTTCACCTGCCAGACAAGAATGTGGATCACATCAAGGCAAACCTTGACCATTTTGAACTTTACCTTGGAAAAAAAGAAGGAAACTACACCAAATACATATCCAAAATACCCATGGACCTTGTTGGTGAGGATGGAAGAGTAACTGTTTCCCCAAACACCGAAGGAATCCAAACAGCCCAGGCAACATTCATCCCAGGGGAGTATGAGGTAAAAGTGAGAGCCATTGACAAATGGGGAAACCACTTTGACACCAACACCATGCCCCTTGCCCTTACCCAAACCCTGGTATCAGTGGAAAACAAACAAACCCTCACTGGCTTTTGGTTCCCACTACAAGTCAACAAAGCCACAGGAGTAAACACAGGTATCCTTTCTTCCTTCAGGCCAGAAAGCATCAAAGCAAACTACACCACAACCACCCTTACCCCCACATTCACAGGTATTGCTTTCTCAGGTTCCCTCATCACCATGACAGTCACAAACAATCAAAAACCTGAGGAAACAAAAACCTTCACCACCACCACTAACCCTGATTCCACCTGGAGCCTTACCCCCACCCTTTACCCTGACTCAACCATCTCCCTTACTGCACAAAAAGCAGGTCTTTTTTCTTTCACCACTCCTTTTGGGGTGAGGATGGGTAGTACTGAATAATTTGGAAAATAGCTTCAAAAAAGATGGGTGCTTTATGCATAGCTTTGACGGAAAATAGGATACGAGTAGCCATTTTTAAATAACCTCACTTTGCGCTACAATTTAAGGTAATGAAGAAAAAGATAAAAGCTTGGTTGCCTTGCGTTTTAGGCCTTTTCGTGGTCATGCTCGTGGCCCTGGGCATTAGGCTTTATAATTTGACCATTTTGCCGATTTTCGCAGATGAGGCCATTTATATCCGCTGGTCGCAGGTGATGGCGGCCGAGCCCACTCTTCGCTTTTTGCCTTTGTCTGATGGCAAACAGCCCATGTTTATGTGGGTTTTGATGTTTATTGTCAATCATATTTCAGACCCCCTGGTTGCCGGTAGGCTAGTGTCTCTACTAAGCGGAGTGGGAAGCGTGGTGGCCATATTTATGCTTTCCCAGATTTTGTTTAATAATAAAAAGGTATCCTTGGCCTCGGCTTTGTTGTGGGCGATTTCGCCGTTTTCAGTGTTTTTTGACCGCATGGCTTTGGTGGATGCAATGCTTGCTTTATTTACGGTCATGACCTATCTTTTTGCCGCCTTAATGGCCAAAGGCAAGCGGATCGACGCGGCTATCATGGCCGGAGTATTTCTGGGGTTAACGAGCCTTACCAAGTCGCCGGCTTTGTTTGTGGCTTTGATGATCCCTGGCTTTTGGATCCTCAGTTTTCCCTGGAAAAAGCAAGCAATTGTCATTAATTTGTTGCAGGCCCTGGGGCTAATGGGTATTGTTTACGCCTTTGCCTTTGGCTTGTATAACATCCAGCGCCTGGGGCCCAACTTCCACATGCTTACTTCCCGCACCCAGGATTATGTCTTCCCCATAAGCCACTTGTGGAAAAACCCACTGGACCCGTTTATCCCCCATTTTGACCGTGCTTTTGAGTGGATTTGGATAATGGGGCCGGGCACAATTTTATTTTTGGCTGGTTTATCGCTCTTTGTCAATATCAAAAGCAAATGGCGCGAAACTATCCTCCTTATTTTTTTATTTCTTTTCCCTCTGGGCATTCAGGCAATGTATGCTAAAGTATTCACCGCTCGCTATATCTTGTTTACCTTGCCGCCTTTGTATATTTTGGCCGGAAGCTTAATGCAAAGTGCCGGCAAAAGTATACAAAAAATTGCCTTGCTTTTCCTTGGCATTTTTGCTCTCCAGGCGCTTTTATATAACAAAGTGCTCCTTACAAACCCCGAGGCCGCCAAGCTCCCCAGATCCGAAAGGTCGGGCTATTTGGAGGAGTGGACCGCGGGGACCGGCATCAAGGAAAGCGCTGACATCTTAAAAAATATTCAAAAAGAAAACCCGGACAAAAAAATAGTTGTGGGTACCGAGGGTTATTTTGGAACACTGCCGGACGGCTTACAGATTTATTTGCAGGGCACGCCAAACGTAGTAGTGATTGGGACCGGGCTTGGTTTTAAAGAGGTTCCGGCAAGCTTGCTTGAATCCAAGCAAGCGGACAACCTTACTTTTTTTGCGGCTAATAGTTCCAGGCTTCTGTTTACTGATTTTGAGGAGCAGAATCTTCGCATTGTTGCCAGTTTTGCCAAAGCCACAAGGCCAAAGGAAATTTATGAATACATAAAGCACGGTGCAAACGACACTTTTTATTTGTTTGAATTAACCGGTAACGATTAAATGCTAAACTTGAAGTAATGAAGAAACTGATATTTTTCGGCGTTTTACTGCGGCTTGTTTTAATGCCCGTCACCCTGCACCCGGACTTATGGGGCCACAGCTTTACAGCTTATTTTTTTGCCCAGGAAGGGATTTTTAATATTTATGAACATCTGGCAAATTTACCCGCAGAGCATCCTTTGGTCACAAATGTAGGTATTTCTGATATTTTTATTTATCCACCTCTGACTTATTTTACACTTGGCATTTCTAGGCTTT
>CAZSLA010000044.1:0-2906 GCA_964607795.1 uncultured Gammaproteobacteria bacterium | reverse complement strand
AAAAGCAGGTCTTTTTTCTTTCACCACTCCTTTTGGGGTGAGGATGGCAGGAAGTGATAATTAGGTGGGGATATTTAATTCTTGACAATTCTTTTTTCTGCAAGATACTGGTGGAATTTTTTATATTTTTTGGGGTTTTTCAGGATTTCTAGGGCGCACTTCCTGGTTTCTCGGATAAGCCGAGTGTCCTGCCACGAGGCAAACTTGAGCTCAGGTAACCCGTGCTGTCTGGTACCAAAGACTTCCCCGGGGCCGCGCATCTTAAGGTCCATCTCGGAAAGTTCAAAGCCGCTATGCGTGCTTCGAAGCACTTCCAGGCGGGTTTTACTTTTTGATGAATTTGATTCGGAAAACAGGAGGCAGTAGGACTTCCGTTCTCCCCTGCCTACACGCCCGCGGATCTGATGTAGTTGTGCCAAACCAAAGCGGTCCGCACCTTCCACAACCATCAAGGAGGCATTGGGAACGTCTATTCCCACTTCCACCACGGGCGTTGCCACCAAAATATCATACTTTTTCTTTTTAAATTTTCCCAAAGTTTTGTCCTTTTCTTTGCCCCTCATTTTGCCATGCAAAAGGCCGATTTTTAGATCAGGCATGGCGGCTGTTAATTTTTCGTGTTCTTTTTTGACGGATTTTGCTTCGGCATTAATCTCGCTTTCCTCGATCAAAGGGCAAACGACAAATACCTGAGTCCCCTCTTGGCTTATCTGATTCTGGATCCACTCATATGCTGCCTTTCTTTTTTTCCTGGGCACCACCCAAGTGGTGACCGGTTTCCTGCCCAAAGGCATGTCTGTGAGTGTAGACAGGTTCAGATCACCATAATAAGTGAGGGCCACCGAGCGTGGGATCGGGGTTGCGGTCATGGTTAAAATGTGCGGGGTTTTGCCCTTTTGTTTGCCGATTTTAGCCCTTTGCTTGACGCCAAAGCGGTGCTGCTCGTCAATGACCACAAGGGCAATATTTTTTATTTTGAGCTTGCCAAACAAAAGCGCGTGCGTGCCGATGATTATATCGCTTGCTTCAGGATCCCCCTTTTTCCCCTCTGAAGTTATAAGCGCGCAGGCGACATTTGTGTTTTTAAAAAGTTCTTTGAAAGTCTGGTAATGCTGCTGAGCAAGGATTTGCGTCGGAGCCATGATGACGGTTTTGCCTTGATTTAGCTTGGTCATATAAGCCGCAATGGCGGCCACCACGGTTTTGCCCGATCCCACGTCTCCTTGGAGTAGCCTGTTCATGGGTGTTTGTTTTTTCATATCAGCAAGGATTTCGCCAGACGCTCTAATTTGCGAAGATGTCAAGGTAAAAGGTAGGTTACGAATAAACTTCTGCAAAGGTTTTTTATCGGTTTTAATAATAAAAGTGGCCTTTTTTTGTGTCCAAAGTTTGGCCCTTTCCATGTGCTCAAACTGAAGCATCAAAAGTTCATCAAAGGCGAGCCGTTCACGTCCGAGGATCACATCTCGGCTTGAAGCTGGAAAGTGGATTTTTTCCAAAGCCTCTTTAAGGTTTACAAAGCCATAGCGCTTTTTTAAGTCTTGCGGGATGTTGTCCGGGATTTCCGTGGATTTCAGGGCGTTGTTTATCTGCCGCCTGAGCCATTTTGGCGAAAGCCTCGCGGTTGCGGCATAATTGGGCACAATGCGCGCCGTGTGAATAAGCTCAGCATTGGGGTACAAAATCTCGTGCTCCGGAGAAATCAAAGCCAAATTTCTTCCGAACCAATCAACTGTTCCGGACAAGGAAAGGGTATAATCCTGGCGGATGCTACTAATTAAAAACGGCTGGTTGAACCAAACAGCGGTGATACTCCCTGAATTATTTGTAATAGCCATTATTTGTACATTTTTTCCGTTTTTAGTGTACTGGTTGCGAAAAAAATTAACAGAGCCCTGGACGGTTACTTTTTGTCCGACTTTTAGGGCGCGAAGATTGGGCACGAGTGGGTAGTCGTCGTAGCTTCTGGGGGTGTGGAATAAAAGCTCGCCCACAGTGGTAATCTCAAGCCGCCTGAGTCTTTTTTGGTAAACCGGCCCGATATTGGGCAGCGTGTCCACAGGGTCTGCCAATTGGTAAGTCATAGCAAATATGGCAAAAATGGCAAAAATGTGGTCAAAATAAGTCCTAAACCGGCCAAGAGAACAACGATTTTAACCGCCAGCTTTTTTGTATTTTTTATTTTTAACTTCATGCTAAATTATGATAGCTTTAAAAAGTACGTTTTGCCAACTTTTAAGATTTTGCCTTTGTCTTTGTGGCCAAGCATATGCGTCGGATTATTAATTTTGTTACCATCAAGGCTTACCGCACCCTCGGCAACCAGCCTTTTGATTTGGCTCTTGCTTTGGATAAGATCACTTTGGTCTATTAAATCGATAATATTTGTGTCCGAATCGATATTAATATTGGGCACATTTTCGGGAAGATTGCCTTTTTGGAAAGTTTGTTCAAAGAAAGTGCGAGCCTTTTTTGCTAAATTATCCCCGTACACTTGGGCGGTAATAGCAAAAGCAACGGCCTTTTTTGTTTCCATGGCATTTTGGTTTTTATAATAATCAAGCGGCAAGTCCGTCAAAAGCTCAATTGCCGAAGGCATGGCTTCGTCAGGCATGGCCATCACTTTGCCGTAAATGTCCTCTGCCGAGTCACTTAAAAAAATAGCATTGCCCGTGGTTTTGCCCATTTTTTGCCCGCTTTTATCAGTCAAAAGCTTCATGGTTAAAACATATTTTTCTTTGTTTTTAAGATTTTTCATTAAATGCCTTCCGGCAAGCATATTAAAAAGCTGGTCATTGCCGCCCACTTCTAGATCAACGTTCATTACAACTGCGTCATAGCCCTGCATCAAGGGATATAAAAATTCATGCAGATAAATGGGTTTGTTACCACGAATTCTTTCGGCA
>CAZSLA010000043.1:0-3522 GCA_964607795.1 uncultured Gammaproteobacteria bacterium | reverse complement strand
TCAACGGTTTTCAAGACAGTTGATGGTCGTACCATCAAATACCATCGAGTACCATCCAGTCCTGTTCTACGCAGGAATCATGTGGTTTTTCAGCTCTTCGTCCCATCCTGTACCATCTGGTTCCACTCAGCATGTCGGCAAAATGGTGGCATCAAAGAGGCAGATTTGAGTTACTCGGATGAGCCCAGTTGCTCTTTGAGCAGCGGCAGATCGTTGACCAGGGTGTCCCAGACCGCAGCGAGGTCAACGCCGAAGTAGTCGTGAATCAGCTTGTCCCGCATTCCGGTGATGTCTTTCCACTGAACGTCTGGGTATGCCGCCCTGGTCCCGTCTGAGAGCTTCTTCGCTGCTTCCCCGATGATCTGAAGCTGCCTGATGACGGCGTCCTGAACCAGCTCGTTCGTCAGGAATGCAGGCTCGTCCATTCCGCTCGTGTACTTCCCGATCCTGGTGATGGAGTCGCGGATATGTTCGAGGTAGGCGCTCTCGTCCTTCGTCAACCGTAGATTACCTCCATCTGCTCCTTTATGCCGTCTATCAGGTGCGGGCTGATGGAAGCTTCGGTCAAGAGGTCGACCCTGGTGCCCACCAGCTCGGAGAGCTCCCTTTCCAGTCTGACCAATTGGAGCAAGCTCTTTCTGTCCATGAACTCCGCCAGGATATCTAGATCGCTCTCCGGTCCAGCCTCTCCATTCACGTAGGAGCCGAACAAAGCGATTCGCCTGGCGCCGTTTCTGCTCAGGTATTCGATTGTCTTCTCGCGGATCTCATTGGTTACCAGCGTTATAACACCCCGTTCCCGGCAGTAATATCCCGATGTCCATTATACCCTCTCCAGTGACTTTGTTGATGTCATCGCCCTCGGGGAACGAGACTTGCTGGATCTTCAGTATCCAGAAGGATTTCATTGGCGGAGGGAGTGGGATTCGAACCCTCGGAGCACCTCGCGATGCTCAACGGTTTTCAAGTTCTAAGTGATTCGTGTCGTCCTGTCCGTCTGGTGTTGTCAAGTGGTGTCCTGTACGGGGTTTCGTGTTATCGGGTACGTCTGGTGTCATCACGTGTCGTCCTGTTTTGGCTACAACTTGGCTACATTAGAGATTACCTGTACCGGAAGCATCCCGCGTAAATGACAGATTTATCGACCGCAATAGCCTTGATGTTGCGGCTATGGTTATCCTTCCCCCGCGAGAAGCTAGCACCAGCTTACACTCCTGTTGATATTACGGCTTGTCCACCCGGCCCCTATTTCTGCGCTTCAACCAGTACCTTTATCTGGTTGAATTGCTCACGATCAGAGAATAAGACGCCCTCTCGATGAGCAAGCGTTACGGCCTCGCTAGTGAAACCACTCTTTGAGATAAACCAAGCGTGATCGGCATTCAACTCTCCTGCTCGTCTGATGAGCGCTTCCATTTCTTTTTTCCCGACAGCCGAACGTCGCCACTTCACCTCGCAGGCCCAGGTCTCGGCGCCCGTGCCTACGGCCTCGAGTTCACCGACGATTCCGTCTCGAACGGGTGCAACGTCTTGGAACAGCGGCACCGTGACGGTTGCGCTTGACCCAAACAAATCTCCCCGAATTTCCTGGCCATTAAATCGGCCCATGGTCTCACGCACAACGCTCTCCATTGCCGGTCCTAGCTCGTCCGCAAGTGCCTTGAGCGCCTCCCGATTCCTCGCGAGCGTTCCCCAGACATCGCTCCGTGTTGGAGTTGTACTCCAAGCCACACCGAATCGTTGGTTCGCCATCCAGTATTTGAAAACCGGATCCTTGAAATAGTAAAGACCCTCTTCTCGTTCGAGGATGTCGAATCGGCAGAGTTCAAGCAGATAGTTCCTGGTTGACTGCGGGCTTTTGTGTGCGAGCCTGGCTGCCTCTGTGGCGCTCACCCCTTCCTCATGCTCGGATAGCACTTGCAGCAGGGCTTTCATGTTGCCTGAGTACCTTGCCTTCTCAAGCGAAACCTCAAGCAGGTAATAGCAATACTCGAAAACAGTCCCCCAGAAACCCAGAACCTCTTCCAGAAACGCAATCTCGACTAGGTCCTGCGGGTCTAAACCCTCTTCGTTGGCAAGTTCTGATGCGGTCCGTGAGAGGGCGGTGATATAGAAAGGGTTGCCACCAGCATACGCGCAGATCTTCCCAACTTCCCTCGCTCCGAGCCCCGGTGCGATCTTCCTCACCAACTCAGCTGCATCGTCTCGATCGAATGGCCCCAGACTTTGTCTGGTGAACATCCCGAGGAGTGGTCCGGATGCCATCATCTCGTCCATGATCGATAGAGCAGAGCCAGCGATCACGTACCCGACCATATTCTGTCTCTGGAGAATCGCCCTAAGGGTCGCCAGTGGATCGCCGATAGCTCTGTACTGCCCAAGTTTGCCAATTTCCTGGAACTCATCTATGAATAGCAACACGCTCCTCCCCAGCTCTTCCGCGAGCCGCTGGGGAAAGCTGAGTGCAAGATCAAATAGGAGAGCCTGGCCGGGCTTCTGTTTGGCTAGTTCCTGGAGGAGTCGGCTGGCTGTTTCTCTGAACACACGAGATTCCCCTAACTCGGTCACCAGTGCTTCTTCCAGCCCCGGGTGCTCCCCTTGAGCGAAATCCGGACCGCCGAGAACCTGTCCTGCAATTCCCAAGACATACAACACTGAGAAGGTTTCTGGGTTGGAGAGTATTCGTTCAAAATCGACCATTGCGACAACGTGTTCACCAGCGGCGCGCTTAGTCTCGATGAAGTTGTCGAACAGGATAGTCTTTCCGATGCGTCTCAAGCCCAGAAACGCCATGCGTGACGGATTCCCAGACATGGTCGATTGCCAGGCGCGCTCCAGCCTTTCGAGTTCAATCCGTCGGTTAGTGAAGAGTTCCCTCGAATAGTAGCCAGCCACTTCCCCTCCTATTAATCTCATTCGGTCTTAATCCCATTTGAGCGTAATCCCAATTGAGATTATAGACTCAGATACCACCTTGGTCAACCCAAGCAATCAGGATTCCTGAAATGGCTACAACGTGGCTACAAAACCGTTGCATAAACGGGATGAGAGGGTCGCTATCAATTTGAGGCAATTGCAGAATATGGCTTTGTCAAGCCATTTTTGGCGGAGGGAGTGGGATTCGAACCCGCCCCACGCGCCGGTGGCAGGGATGTCGTTTGATGGCTGTTGGCCTTTCACGCCGCTCTTCAGGTCTCTACTGGGACGCAACTCAAGCCCGACCTTTCGGCCTCTCGCGGCGCGCGGTGACCCACCATGTGATCATCAGCCTACGTCCCTCCGCTATTGGAGTCCTCTGGACCCCCATGGCGGAGGGAGTGGGATTCGAACCCACGGAGCATCTCGCGATGCTCAACGGTTTTCAAGACCGCCGCTTTCGTCCGCTCAGCCATCCCTCCGGAAATCATTATAGGTGATTCAGCGGAGGTTCCGCGGGTGCGGCGGCTGGCGGCCGGCCGTGCGCCGTCGGGCCACGCCCGTCAAGGTGGTGTAAGTCCTCACCGTACCAACCTTCTCATGTCG
>CAZSLA010000042.1:0-3554 GCA_964607795.1 uncultured Gammaproteobacteria bacterium | reverse complement strand
GGCAGTTCTGCTTGGGGCCCTGGGGATGGGTTATCTTTCCAGTTGGGGATAGTTAACATAGTTACGGTTGTCTTATTGGTGGTGCTTTTAATTTTGAAAAAGTTTAAAATTAAAGCCTTGCCTTTGGCAATAATTGCTATATTTGGTTTTATAACAAGCATTTTTTTTATGAACATCCGAAGCTATTTTATTTGGCAAGCCTTCCCCTTTTATGATTTTATCCAATTTCCCTGGAGGCTTTTATTTTTGACGGGTTTTTTTTCGGCGCTTGCGGCCTCGGTTATTATTGCCAACATCAAGCCCAAAAAACTTTTTTCGCTCATATTTATTTTTTGTGCTTTGGCGCTGACACTAAATTACTTTAAGCCTTCTAAAATTGTTTTTAATTCTGATCAATATTATCTTGATCGTTTTTTTAATGACCCTAGATACAGTGAGGATTATTTGCTGCTTCCAAAATGGACCCGGCTACGCCCCACCTCGAAGCCTGCAAATAAATTCGAGCTTGAGTCAGGCGAGATAATTTCGGTTAGCAAAAAAAGTGATATCAATTATGAAATTGAGCTTGTGGCTGGACAAAACGATAGGTTGATTTTTTATGCTTATTATTTTCCAGGCTGGAGTGCAGAGATTGAAAGCCAAGCAGTTGAAATTGAGCCACAAGACCCTTATGGCCATATTGGCGTGGCTTTGGAGGAGGGAAGGCATGTCGTAAATATTTATTGGCATGAAACCCGGCTACGTATACTCGCGGATTTAACCAGCATATCTACGTTTTTGGGCGTAATTTTGGTATTTGGCATGAAGGGGCGCTCAAGTTTACAGGCCCTTGGTAATGTTCGTTAAGTACGATATTTTCAAAATCTCTTATATTTTACATAACTTGAATGATACAATTATCAAGTGGAAGAGCAGAGTTTAGACGAAGCTATTGAGTTAAATCTGGATACGGTTAAGAGACGGGCCGTAAAGGGAGTGGCAATTTTGACCGGACGGGGCTTTTTTATTAATGCTGTGACTACAATTTCCCAGCTTCTACTGCTTGCCTTTTTGGAGCCTCAGGAGATCGGCGTTTTTTATATTGTCAGCGCGGCGGTGTATTTTTTGATGTACTTTTCTGATATTGGACTTGCAGCAGCCCTTATCCAAAAAAAGGATAAGCTTACACAGCTGGAGCTTAAAACCACCTTTGCCATTCAGCAGAGCCTGGTTCTGCTTTTGATGGTGGTGCTTTTTTTTGCAAGCCCCTGGCTTTCGAATTTTTATAACTTGACTCAGGAGGGACGGCTTTTGCTCTATGCCTTGGGGTTTTCACTTTTTTTAGCCTCCCTTAAAAGCATTCCTTCTGTATTGCTGGAAAGACGGCTTGAATTTGGCAAATTTGTGTTGCCGGAGATTTTGGAAAATTTGGTTTACAACGTGTCTTTGGTCACATTTGCCTGGATGGGTCTGGGACTTCGGAGCTTTACCTACGCGGTTTTAATCCGTGGGGTTGTGGGGCTTGTAACCATTTATATCCTGCAGCCGTGGATGCCGGGCATCGCATTTTCGAAAAAAGCAATCAAAGATCTGTTGAGCTTTGGTGTTCCGTATCAAATCAATACTTTAATTTCAGTAATCAAAGACCAGGGCATCACGCTTTTATTGGGCGGTATCTTAAGTCAGGCCGCCATCGGCTTTTTGGGAACAGCCATGCGCTTGATCCAGATACCTTTGAGATTGTTTATGGATAATGTTACAAAAGTTTCCTTTCCGGCATTTTCTAGGATGCAGAACAACAAACAGGAGCTCGCCAGGGTGACCACCAGATCCATCATGTTTATAACCTTTTTGGTCTACCCGGCGCTGATCGGATTTTTGCTTTTGATACCTGACTTGATGGCTGTTCTTCCCAGGTACCAAAAATGGGCGCCGGCAGTTCCTTTGATGTGGCTTTTGAGTATAAATGTTTTTTTTGCGGCCTTTGCTACGCAAATTACCAATATGCTTACGGCCATAGGTAAAATCAAAATCACCATCAAAATTACTCTAATGTATACGATTTTGACAATCACTTTAGTGCCTTTTTTGGCTCTCGCCAAGGGAGCATTGGGAGCCTCTGCTGGCTATGCATTGGTTGGGGTAAGTTCGATGATTGCTATTTGGATTGGTAAAAAATATGTTAATTTTTCTTTTCTCAAGGGCACTGCCCCCTTTTTGCCCGCTGGGGCGATGGGCGTTTATTTGTTTGTTCTTCGAAGTTTCCTTGCAAGCGGGTGGACAAGTTTACTTGTAATGATAACATCGGGTGGCGCTGTATATCTGGTTTTAGCCTACTTAATTATTGGTCCCACTCTTATGTATGATGCAAAAAAAATCATCAAAAGCGCAATCGGCAAATAGAAATACCTGGATAGTTATCTTTTTAATTTTATGCGGCAGCATTTCTTGGTCCTTGGTGATGGTGCGCTCAGGACTTATGTACGGCTATGGCTTGGGCTTTTGGGGACCCAACGGCCACGACGGTATCTGGCATTTGGCAGTGATTGAGTCTTTGGCAAAAGGGAGCCTTGAAATGCCAGTTTTTGCCGGAGAAGCATTTAAAAATTATCACATCGGTTTTGATTTGCAGGTTGCCCTGCTTCATTTATTGACACACATTCCCGTGCGCTTTTTATATTTTCAAATCTTGCCGCCCATCATGGCAATTGCAATCGGTTTTCTGGCTTACGTTTTTGTTAAAAGATGGAAAGGAGAAGCAAGCGCCAATTGGTCTTTATTTTATATTTATTTTGGTGGCTCACTTGGCTGGCTTGTGAGCTTGGTGAGAGACCAAAGCTTGCATGGCGAGTCGATGTTTTGGTCCCAGCAAGCCATTTCCACATTGATCAATCCGCCGTTTGTCTTGTCTTTAATTGTTCTTCTTTTAGGGCTTATTTTTTACCAAAATTATTTGGCTTCAAACATAAAATCCAGTGCTTTAGCTACAATTTTATGTTTTTCTCTGCTTTTATCTATTAAAGCATACGCCGGAGTGTTGGGACTCATTGCTTTGTTACTTTTTTCCCTTTATCAATTTTTTAAAACAAGAAAAACTGCTCATTTGTGGATCACTGCCGTTTCATTTCTTTTATCTTTTGCCTTATTTTTACCTTTAAATAGGAGCTCATCCGGCCTCATCGTTTTTAAACCTTTTTGGTTTTTGGAAACCATGATGGGTCTATCTGACCGTATCGGCTGGCTGCGTTATTTTGAAGCCATGCTCGCGTACAAAAGCGGAGGGGTATTATTCAAGTTGTTGCCTGCCTACATTATCGCCTTTATGATTTTTTTGGTAGGGAACATGGGGACTCGGGTTGTGGGTTTTTTGTATTTTTTTTCTTCAAAACGCAATCTTATTCAAATGGAAAGCTTTATTTCTTTGTTGATTATCTTGGGCGGCATTATAGTGCCGAGCTTGTTTTTTCAGCAAGGAACTCCGTGGAATACCATCCAATTTTTTTATTATGCCCAGTTTTGTTTGTCCATCTTTATTGTTCTTTTTTCTGTTTCACTTTTTTAAGCATAGTCGCTTT
>CAZSLA010000041.1:0-4041 GCA_964607795.1 uncultured Gammaproteobacteria bacterium | reverse complement strand
TCGGAGTGAGTAGCCGGGGCAATTGCTTTGAACATCACAATCCCCATGGGCAAAGAATTTGCCTATTTGCGCACCAGCCTTTATCCCTCGCTATTAAAGGGAGTCTTTGCAAACAAAAGTGAGGAAGAAAAATTCATGCTTTTTGAAATTGCCAACACCTATCTGGATCGCCGCGGCGGGCTTCCTTTAGAGGAACCCAAGCTCGGAGCGATCTTTCATGGGTACCAATTTCGTGCTGCCAAGGGAGTTTTGGAGGCACTTATGGACAAGCTGCATATAAATTTTAAGCTCCAAATAAAATCAAACCAGTATTTACTTCCGGGTAAATCCACCAGTGTGATCGCAAACGCCAAAACACTTGGCGTCTTTGGTATCAACAAAGACTGCATTTTTTTTGAGCTTGACGTAACTACACTTTTTGCCCTTTATAAGCCCAGTCTTACTTATAAGCCCGTAGCCAAATATCCGCCGCAGATTGAGGATTTGACCATCAGGCTTAAAGGCCAGGTATTTTTGGGAGAGGTTATCGAGAATCTTAAAAAACAAAGTAAAAAAGTCACAAAAATAGAGCTTATTGATGAGTATCAGGAGAGCTTCACTTTAAGAATATATTATCAGGATCCTCAAAAAACGCTTACCGACCGCGAAGTACAAATGGAGCGCCAAAAACTTCTTAAATATATAAACAAGCACCCGAGCCTTACGGCTCTTTAAAAAACCTATTCTTCATCCTCGGATGTCAAAGTAGGCGAAGGGCTGGGGCTGGGCGTTTGATAATCCCAGGCCACGCCCACGCCGACGGTAATGGTTTTTTCCTGCTCCTTGTTGTCGTTATCGCGCGCTTTGACCTGAATTTTGTGCACGCCTTTATCCATATTTTTGACCTGATATTCATAAGGCGGGCCGGTAAAAGAACGGATCTTTTTACCATCAAGATACAACTCGGCAAGCTTCAAGCCGCGGCTTGCATCAATGCGAAAGCTGATGTCAAACGTAGCTCCCAGATCAGAGGCATGATCCTTGGGGCTATCAAAGTCAATGCTCAATTGCTGGCTACTTCCACCTCCGCCATCACATTTATCAGTCGGCGGGTGATACCTGGGGTCATCATGAGCAGCAATCCAAGCATCAATGCCTGCCTGCCAACGGTTCACTCCGTCTGTGGATACCGGATCGTTTTCGGCAAATTTCAAATATTCCTTTTCTTCAAAATCCCCCGAGGCAATGTGCCCCTCGGTTGCCAGCTTGCCTTCAGATTTGCAAAGCTTAAGCTTTAGATGAACCGGGTCGTCCCCGGGCTCGGTGCCTTTGACAAAATATTCGGTGCGACTAGGAAAGTCATCATGGGCGCGAAAACCGGAAATACTATCTACTGTAGCGGTGACAATGCTACTGGGGACGGCAAAGCCTTCGCTCGGCTTGCCCTCAAGCGCGGCCAGCAAAATCTCACGCCAAATGGGGGAGGCTCCTGATATGCCCGAGGCCACCTGCTTCATGGGCGAATTATCGTTATTGCCCACCCACACGCCCACCACCACCTGCGGCGTACCCCCGACGGTCCAGTTGTCGCGCTTATCATTGGTGGTTCCCGTTTTTACCGCCACCTTGCGCCCCGGGATATTAAGAAGCGAATTTATGCCAAACACGTCCGAGCGGGCATTATTATCACTCAAAATGTCGGCGATCAAAAAAGCGTATTCGGGCTTGAGAACTTCTTTGCCTTCTTTGGGTTTGGTTTCCTCAAGCACTTTACCGTCCGCATCCTCCACTTTTAAAATAGCAACAGACTCTACTTTTTTACCACCATTCATAAACACTCCATACGCGCCTGTCAATTCAATCAGCTTCACCTCACCGCCGCCCAAAGCCATGGACAGGCCAACGCGGCTCAGAAGCTCGCTTGTGGGCTCCAGGCTATCAATACCCAGTTCATAAGCCGTCTGTAAAGCGTCCTTCACGCCCACCAAAGCCACGAACTTGACCGCAGGGACGTTTATAGAATTGGCCAAGGCATAGCGCATCTGGATTGGGCCTTTAAAGGTGCCATCGTAATTGACCGGCTCATAATCCGGCTGACCCGTAACCGGAAACTTGGTCGCCACATCCATGACCATTGTTGAGGCTGTGTAGCCCTCTTTCAAGGCAGTTGCGTAAACGATGGGCTTGATCGAACTTCCCGGCTGACGCCGCGCCAAAGTCACGTTTACCTGGCCGTCGTAATCCGGAGCATTGAAATCTTTGGAGCCCACCATGGCTAGAATCTCACCGGTTTTGGAATCCAACACAATGGCCGCGCCGTTGCCTATGCCCATAGATGCCACTTCCTTAATCTCATTTGCCACTATTTCCTGGGCTTTTTGCTGCAGTTCAAAGTCCAAGGTAGTGGTTACCCGAAGCCCGCCTTGCTCGACAATGCGCTCGCCGTAGCGCTCCTCCAAAATCGTTTGCACATATTGGACAAAATGCGGAGCTTTAAAGCTAGCGTTTCTATCCTGAAACCTCAGGCTATTAAGCTCGTCCCGGGCCGCTTCTTCTTGCTCACGGTTAATGTAGCCGTCTTCCCGCATCCTACGGAGAACCTCCTGGGTTCTACCTATATACGCCTCGGGCGTATTTGAATAAGGCGAATAAACCGAAGGCCGCTGGGGCAACCCGGCCAAAAAGGCAGACTCAACGAGATTAAGATCCCCCACACTTTTGCCAAAATAGGTCTCGACAGCCGCTTCTACGCCCCAGGCAGTTCCACCATAGGGTGCCTCATTTAAATACATTTGCAAAATCTCGTCTTTACTGAAGCGGTTTTCGATTTGTGTGGCCAGTAAAAATTCTTTGATTTTTCTGGTCACCGTGCGCTCGGAGCTCAAAAGTCTGTTTTTAACCAACTGCTGGGTGAGGGTGGAGCCCCCCTGGGCACGGCCGCGGGTGAACAAGCGCGAAACACCGCGCACCATGCCAATGGGGTCAAAGCCCTTGTGATTATAAAAATTTTTATCTTCAATTGAAACCACTGCCTGCTTCAAATATTCAGGAATTTCCTTGATTTCCACCGGAGTCCTACGCTCTTCTTCGTAAATGTCGTACAAGACTACACCATTTCTATCAACAATTTTTGTGCTAAAGCCCTCTCGGCGCACGACTTCATCGGCGGAGGGAAGTGTGGTTGCCAAAAGCGGAAAGACAACTATCAGAGCCACACACAAGACCACCACACCTATAAATGCAAACTTTGCATATTTGGCTACTTTTTTGCTCCGCAGGTTCCGGGTTCCCAAGCCCATAGATCCTGTCCGCCTTCGGTTTTTGTAGCGCCGCGCACGCCAATCTTTGGATTTTTTGAGGCCCAACCTGGTAAGTATCTTACTTAGCATGTCACCTGCAATTTTATCACAGAAACAATCTTGACAAAAAGCTTTGCCGAAAATAAATTTAATTATTATTGTCACATTGGTGACTTTAGTTCTTTTTAGTGACTGCAAGGCAAAGAGGGGAATATCTCTTTGCACTCTAATTCTTTTTTTTATTTACTCTTCTTACCAGTCGCGGTACAATCAAAGCTATGGACATAGACACAGTTTTAAGCAGAGGCGTTTCTCAGATCCTGCCGGACAATAATGCTTTGGCCGAGCTTTTGACCAAGAAAAAAATTACTCTGTACCAAGGCTTTGACCCGACCGCAGATTCGCTGCACATTGGGAACTTCATCGGTATCAGGAAGCTCGCCCAATTTCAAAAGCTCGGGCACAAAGTAATTTTTCTCATTGGCGATTTTACGGGCATGATCGGGGATCCTACGGACAAATCCGCCGCGCGCATCAAATTGACCGAGCTGGAAATTAAAAATAATTATCAAAAATATAAGGACCAGGTTGCGCGATTGATTGACTTTGATGGGCCAAACCGCGCCGAAGTCCGTTACAATTCCTCATGGCTGTCAAAGCTCAATTTTTCCGATATTCTGGACCTGTCCAGCAATTTCACTGTCCAACAGATGCTTGAGCGCGACTTTTTTGCCGAAAGAATTCGGGGTAACAAACCCATTTA
>CAZSLA010000040.1:0-4490 GCA_964607795.1 uncultured Gammaproteobacteria bacterium | reverse complement strand
AAAAACAGTAAGGTAATTGTCAATAAAGGCGATATGCTTGACGAGGCCAAGGTGCACATGCTTGACGAGGCCGGCATCACTTCGGTGGACATCCGCTCGCCCCTGACTTGTAAGGCAAGGTATGGCGTGTGTGCCCACTGCTACGGCTGGGATCTTTCAACGAAGCGCTTGGTTGAGCTCGGAACCCCGGTAGGCGTGGTTGCAGCACAGTCAATTGGCGAGCCGGGCACCCAGCTTACGCTTCGCACTAAGCACACCGGAGGCGTGGTGGGCGTGGACGTGACCCAGGGCCTGCCGCGCGTGGAGGAATTATTTGAGGTTAGGCTCCCCAAGTCACTTTCACCTTTGGCCGAAATTAGCGGCAGAGTAAAGGTGTCCGAAGAAGCCGAAGGCTGGAAAGTGATAGTCACAACCGTGGGCCAAAAGCCGGAGGAAGAAAAGGAATACATGATCCCCAGGACGAGTAAGCTTTCGGTGGAAAGCGGCCAGATTGTTGAAGCCGGTGCCCAGCTTGCTAGTGGCTTTTTGGATGTTAAAGAAATCCTTACCATCTGCGGCCTGCGCAGAGCCCAGGAGTATTTGGTGGATGAACTGCAGGCGGTTTACGAATCCCAGGGCATTCCCATCAACGACAGACATTTTGAAACTATTGTTAGGAAAATGAGCGACGAAGTGAAAATCATCACTGCGGGGGATACGGATATGCTCCCCGGGGAGCTAATGGATAAATCGCGCTTTGAAGAAGAAAACGAAAAGGCCATTGCCGCGGGTGGCGAGCCGGCAAGCGCCCAGCAAATTGTTTTGGGTATTACCCGCCGTTCAATGTATACTGAGTCCTGGCTCTCGGCCGCGTCCTTCCAGCAAACTACAGATGTTTTGGCCGAGGCGGCGCTTCAAGGCAAGAAGGATGATCTGATCGGCTTGAAAGAAAACGTAATTATTGGTAGGCTTATTCCCGTCGGTGCTACCCGAGTGGTGGAGGAAATAAAGGCCGAGGCCCAAGAAGGAGTTGAGCCTGAGATTTCCTTTGTCCAAGAAAGTTAAATTATGCCAACAGTTTCACAACTTGTGCGTAAGCCAAGAAAAACCCAGACCAAAAAGGCAAAAGCCACAGCGCTTAAGCGCTGGTTTAATGCTAAAGACAGGACGTTTAGCACTTTGCCCGCGACTTTTAAAAGTGGGGTGGTGACTGACGTGCGTACCATGTCCCCCAGAAAGCCCAACTGGGCGCTTCGGAAAGTCGCCCGTGTCCGCCTGTCCAATAAGCAGGAAGTTACGGTCTATATTCCCGGTGAAGGCCACGAGATTTCCGAGCATGCCATTGTCCTTATCAATTCCGGCCGCATTCAGGACTTGGCCGGGGTACGCTACCAGATTGTGCGCGGCAAGTATGATGCTCGGGGAGTGGTGGGCAGAAATACCTCGCGTTCGCGCTACGGTACTAAAAAACAAGGCGCGGCAGCTCAAAGTGGTACCCAGGAAGGAGAAAAATAATGCGCCGCTCACAAGCCAAACCCAGAAAAATCAACCCAGACCCTGTGTACGGGGATGTGATGCTTGCTAAGCTCATTAACCGCTCCATGCGTGACGGCAAAAAAACCATCGCCCAAGCCCAGGTCTATGGAGCTTTGGAGATTATCAAAGCCAAGCTGGATATTGATCCCATCAAAGTTTTTCACCAGGCTTTGGATAATATTCGTCCAGAAATGGAGGTGCGCTCCAGGCGCGTGGGCGGGGCCGCGTATCAAGTGCCCACGCCAGTCCTGGGCAGAAGGCAGGAAAGCTTGTCTTTGCGCTGGCTGATTTCGGCTGCACAAAGCCGGCCCAATAGCAACTACCACACCTTTGCCGAAAAACTGGCCGCGGAGATCATGGATGCGTCCAAAAATGAGGGCGTGGCCATTAAGCGCAAGCAGGAAGTCGAGCGCATGGCCGAGGCTAATCGAGCGTTTGCGCATTTTCGTTGGTAATATTTCCACACACGCGAAGATCCCGCTCTGCGGGACCGAGCTTTTTGCCCACTTCCGCTGGTAAGCTTCACTCAAAAAATTGGTAAATGTCTCTGGGGATTTCCTGGTTTTGCAAAAGATAATTTGCCGTGGGACGAAGCATGGCTTCAAGCTTTTCAAGTTCTTCCAAAGACATTGTAGCCTTCAAATTTCTATACACCCCGTATTCTTTTAGATTAAACTCGCGCATAGTATTAAGGCTGGGATTTTTATAAATCCGCTCAAGCCTTCCGAAGTTTTGTCTGATCCGGTTAATTGCCCAATAGGAGCGGACGATGGCAATTTTATCATCCAGGCTGTAGGGCGTTTGAGAAATCAAGAGGGCGTCTTTTTGGACATTTGCAATCACTTCATCCCAAAGCTTATAACCATCAGGGGACAAACCTGCCAGGTAATTGCGGTCTATCTGGCCGTTGACCGTGGGCGGGGCATATTTACCGATCAGATAGTCTGAGTTAACAGTACTAAAGGAAAATAAGATTACACTCACCCCCACAAGCTCCAGCAAATATAGTTTGTTTTTAAACCTTAAATAGCGAAGGATGAGCGTAAACAAAAGAAGCATAACAATTAACAATAGTGCAATGCCGTAAAACCTGATTGTTGTCAGCCCGTGGGCATTCACATACAGGTAGATTCTGCGAAAAACCGAGATTGATAAAATAAAATTCAAAGTAATAAGTGTGCTGTTTACGGCCAAATAAATACCCCCTGGTTTAAAATTACGGTACAGTATAAGCCCGATGCCGCTTATAAAATAAATAATAAAAGTAACCAGAAGAAGTTCAAAAAAACCCTTTTTAACATAATCCGAAAAAGTGTGGATGCCAAACATGCCTAGATCCGAAAGGTTTTGGAGTAAAAAAATATAGCGAAACTGGATAAACAGAAACGCCGCAAGGATGAGCGAGGTAACCAGGCTCAGCATAAATAAGGGGAAAAGTATATTTTTATTTTGTTTATTCACTTGTGTGAGCGGGGAAAGCTGGCGTGTGATTTTGAGATTCACCAAGCTTGCAATCGCCACAAGTCCCAAAAGTGAAAAAATGAACCTTCCTGTCAAGTTCCAAAACATTTCCGAACGTAGAAATTCCATAGTTAAAATATTTTTGGTGTAATAGCCAAAGATGGGGTCTGCCATAGACAAAAGCATCAATAAAATCCCTGAAACAGGGACGGTAATCAAAATTCCAAGGAGAAACTTGGAAGCAGACCTCCGCGGTTTACTGCTTTCAAAAGCCCAATGGCTTAGGCTGCCAAGGATCCGTTTGCCAGAATTCATAAGCTCGAAAAAGATGTTTGCGGGCACAAGTACCAGTTCCCCAAATGATCCAAAGCTTTTTGATTTTAAACTCACAAGGTAAAGGCTCAGGATGCCCCAGCCCACACTCCCCAGGCCCAGGATCAAGCGGTCGGTTAAGTTCGCCCGAAAAATAGACATCAGGGCAAAAATACCGGAGACCGCAAGGGCAATATTGGCATAATTCCCCCTTGAGTCTTTAGGTAGGTTAAAGGCTATTTTGAGCGTCAAAATGGCGGCAATTACGCTCAGGAAAAAGGCCAGAGATCCAGGAAGTGGGATCATAAGCCACCCGAGCCGGTGAGTGTCAAAAGGAAAAAAGAGGATTTGGAAAAGAACAAATGCAAATAAAACTGCAAGTTTTTGGTTTTTATTGCTTTCTTTCCCCGCCACAGCTATATTATACCGCAATGGGTTATCCATGCACTAATATAAGCTGGGACAAGATTGGTAAATTTCTCTTGACATTGCCTCCGAATTTTACTATATTAAAAACAGCTATGATCTACACCAAATCCATGGGATTTTTAAGTAACAAGCTCTCTCATAAACCCTTAAAAGTCTTTGTTTTCCTCTTGTCCTTTTTTGCCTTTGGTTTATTTGTCACAGGTCATCAGTCAAACGTTTTTGCTTACTACACCAACATGCCGGCAAGTATAGTGATCGGCCAGCCGGATTTTACCAGCAGTTCTGCCAATCAAGGTGGCTCTGTTGGGGCAAATACAATCAATTCTGTGGATGATGTAGCTGTTTGTAATGGTAAGTTAATAGTTTCTGAATTACTTAATAATCGTGTCCTTATTTTCAACTCCATCCCCACCACCAATAATGCTTCAGCCGACGTAGTTATTGGCCAAGTCAATTTTTCCAGCGGTTCAGCCAACCAAGGGGGTGCTCGTGGACCCAATACTCTTTCTGGTCCACGCGGAGTTATTTGTGTTGGTGATAAATTGTTAATTGGAGATAGTGGAAATTCAAGGGTTCTTATCTTTAATTCTATCCCCACCACCAACAATGCCTCAGCGGATGTAGTTGTTGGTCAGGATAATTTTACAAGTTTGCAGTATGGATGTACCGCTAATAGATTTCTATCTTTAATGGGTTCGAATGGACTAGCTTACGATGGTCAAAGACTATATATTGCTGATCCTACTCAAAGTAGAGTATTGATTTTCAACTCC
>CAZSLA010000039.1:0-4614 GCA_964607795.1 uncultured Gammaproteobacteria bacterium | reverse complement strand
CAAACAAAACAGTGGCAGTGGTTACCAAACAGGGTGGGTGGTATATGTTGGTTTCGCGCTGGTAATTTCCCTTATGGCGTGTTGACTCCTATTCTTTTATGATCTAGCATGTGAGTGCTCATGGCCCGTATATTAGCAGCACCTCTTTTGCTTTTTTCGGCTCTTGTGATTTTATTTATTTCCATTTATCGGGCAGCCTCTGTGCGCTATTATTTTCACTACCCGCCCAGCATAGCTACGGCCGAGGTGGTGCAAAAGGTTGACTATGATTTGCCTTATCCGGGCAATGTCCACCCCAATAGCGTGCTTTGGCCCATCAAGGTAGTGCGCGACAGAATTTGGCTCGGGCTTAAGCAAAACCCTCTAAGCAAGGCCGAGACGTCCTTGCTTTTGGCAGATAAACGCCTGGGCTCAAGCATGGCCATGTACCAAAGCGGGGATTATGAAAAGGGGGTAGTGGCTGCAAAAAAATCCGGTATGTATTTGGAAAACAGTTACAACTACATGCTTGAGGCTAAAGAGGAAGGCGAGGATGTGGTGGAATTTGCAAGTACCTTGGCGCGCGCGTCCTTAAAGCATTGGCAAGTGCTTGAGAGCCTGCGCATGGCTTCTCCCGAGGATGCGCAACCTGTGGTGAACCAGATTAATGACTATGCCCGAGGAGTGTATGAAAAAACCACACAGCTTTTGAATGAGTGCGGAAAAAGCCCGCCGCCGAACCCTTTTGTGAATTGATATTGTTTGAGGCCTTATTATCTGGTTGACAGACTATATTTGGTGGTAGAGTATTAATACGGTCACTGTGAGTAGTGTTTTTTTGTTTCATACATGAAATGTCCTTTTTGTTCGCATACTGATACCCATGTGCTTGAGTCGCGCGTCATTGACGAAGGGGCTGCCATCCGCAGGCGCCGCAAATGCACGAAGTGCAAAAAGCGCTTTACGACGCACGAAAAAGTAAAAGGCAGTGTTTTGTGGGTGGTAAAAAAAAGTGGCAGGCGTGAGCCCTTTGACCGCGAAAAGATTAAAAGAGGGGTCCTCAGGGCTATTGAAAAGCGGCCGGTTTCTTTGGAGTACGTCAACGACCTTGTGGACCAGGTGGAGCGGGAAATGCTTCGGCGCGAGCGCGAGGAGGTATCCTCCAAGGCAATTGGCTCAGCAGTCTTGAAGCGGCTTAAAAAAGTTGATAGAGTGGCCTGGCTCAGGTTTGCAAGCGTTTACATGGAATTTGAAGTTCTGACCGATTTTGAGAAAGCCATAGAAGGGAAATAAATGCCAAGAAAGATAAAAAGACAAACAAAACTGCCCACTTTGGAAAGCCTGGAATTTCCAAGCTATGAGGAAAACAAGGTTAGGATTATCAAAAAAGTAGGCGAGCTGCCCCCGATCCCCAAGGGGCTTCCGCAAGGCGACTGGACCGAGCAGGCCTTGAAAGTTTTGGAAGAGCGCTATTTGCAAAAGAACGAAGAAGGCAAGCACACTGAAACACCGGAGGATATGTGCTGGCGTGTGGCCTGGGAAATTGCCTCCGTCGAGGTTTTGTGGGGCAAAGGCAAGCGCGAAGTCACGGCCTTTGCCAAGGATTATTACAAGCTTTTGGTAAGCCGTGAGTTTTTGCCCAATTCACCGACTTTGATGAATGCAGGCACGGGTAATATGCTTCAGTTTTCCGCTTGTTTTGTGCTGCCCGTGGAAGACTCAATGGAAGGTATTTTTGACGCACTCAAATATCAGGCACTTATCCACAAAAGCG
The DNA here is from genome assembly GCA_964607795.1 of uncultured Gammaproteobacteria bacterium. Classification (GTDB taxonomy): domain Bacteria; phylum Patescibacteriota; class Microgenomatia; order UBA8517; family UBA8517; genus DYGT01. The sequence continues at coordinate 2,861 of CAZSLA010000039.1, read as the reverse complement.
GGGGAGGCACTGGCTTTGCTTTTTCGCGTCTTCGGCCCAAAGGCGCGATGGTGCGAAGCAGTAGCGGCACGGCCTCGGGGCCGGTTTCCTTCATGCGCATTTTTGACGCCGCGACTAACGAAGTCAAGCAAGGCGGTAAAAGGCGCGGGGCAAATATGGGCATTTTGCGCGTGGACCACCCTGACATTGAGGAGTTTATTCACTGCAAAGACACGGGCGGAATCACCAACTTCAATATTTCCGTTGCCCTGACGAATGCCTTTGTGGAGGCTTATAAAAATAACACAGACTATGAACTCATTGATCCTAGAAACCAAAAGGTGGTTGGCACTTTGTCCGCTAAAAAAGTGTTTAATGAAATTGCCGAAAGTGCCTGGAAGACCGGCGATCCGGGCCTTGTATTTATTGACAAAATAAATGCGGGTGCGGCCAACCCCGTGCCGGCTTTGGGCCCGGTTGAGTCTACAAACCCTTGCGGTGAGCAACCTTTGTACCCGTTTGATTCGTGTAATTTAGGCTCGATTTTTTTGCCGTATTTTGTGGCCGAGAAAAACGGCGAGCGTGAGGTGGACTGGGACAAGCTCAGACAAGTTACCCGCCGGGCCGTGCGCTTTATGGACAACGTGATTGAAATGAACCCATATCCTTTGGAGCAGATCCGGCGCACCTCGCTTGCAATTAGACGCATTGGCCTGGGAGTGGGGGGCTGGGCTGATTTGTTGATTGAATTGGGAATTGCTTATGATTCGCGCGAAGCCCTGAGTTTGGGCGAGCAAGTGATGGAGGTTATCCAGGAGGAGGCTGTGGCAGCAAGTGAAGAGCTGGCGCTTGAGCGCGAAGCCTTTCCTCTATGGGCAACTAGCATTTACAAAAAGCACAAGCCCAGGCGCAATTCCACTGTCACGACAATCGCACCCACCGGCACCATTTCGATCATCGCAGGCACAAGTAGCGGCATCGAGCCCATTTTTGCCATTGCCTACCAGCACATTGTCAAAGACAAGCACTTGGAGCGCACGCTTACATTTGTTAACCCTAAATTCCAAGAAATTGCCCAGGAGCACGGTTTTTGGACTGCGGAGCTTGAGAAAAAGATCGGTGAGCACGGGACCGTCCGGGACATAAGCGAAGTGCCCGAGAATATCCGGCGGATTTTTGGCACGGCGCATGAGATCCACCATGACTGGCACATTAAAATGCAGGCGGCCTTTCAAAAATACACCGAAAACGCAGTCAGTAAAACCATCAACATGCGCAATTCGGTAACGGATGCGGATATCAAAGACGCTTATCTTCTGGCTTGGGAAAATGACTGCAAAGGCATTACTGTTTTTCGGGACGGCTGCAAAGACGCCCAGGTTCTCAACATGGGCGTTAAAAACGAAAAGAAGGCCCAAGGGGAAGAAATTACCGCAGACCAGGGACCTACGCTTGAGCGGCCGCTTAAGGTGACTGGTGCGACCTATAAAATGAATACGCCCATGGGCAATGCTTTCATCACCATTAATGAAAATACCGACGGCGAGCCGATTGAGATTTTTATCAATGTGGGTAAGGCAGGCTCGGACATAACTGCCGTTGCCGAAGCCCTGGGGAGAACCGTTTCCACGGCGCTACGCTTTCGGGGTGCCCTCAGCCCGCGCGAGCGGGCAATTGAAATTGCCGAGCAGCTTTCGGGCATTGGCGGCCGGCGTTCGGTGGGTTTTGGGCCAAGCCGCATCCGTTCGTTGCCGGATGCCGTGGCCGTGGCCATTACTACGCATTTGAATCTAAAAGAAGCAACGGGCGAAATAGCCCACACCAACGGCCACACGGCCCAAAACGGCTTTGACACAGCTCATGCAAACGGCTTTGCCAAAGAAACACCCGAAATAGCGGCAGCCCAGGAGAACATGTTTTTGCAAGAAAGCGTTATAAAGGCAGATATCTGCCCCAATTGCGGTGCAAGCGCTCTGGTCTATGAAGAAGGCTGTTCCAAGTGTCATGTATGCGGCCACAGCGAATGCTGATATGCCAATCTACACCAAAAAAGGCGACCGGGGAACGACCATGCTTTTTGCCAAAGAGCTAACCGGCGGGGAGCGCATTTACAAAAGCGAGCCTCGGCTCCAAGCCATTGGTAAACTCGATGAACTTAACAGTTATCTCGGAATTATCATTGCCCTGAGGCCCAGGCGTGAACTTATTGCTTCCTTAACCACCATCCAAAGCAAGCTGTTTATCATCAATTCCCAGCTGGCCGGAGCCAAGCTAAAGTTAAGAAAAAAAGACACACTGATGCTTGAGAAAAAAATTGATCAGATTGATCAGGTGATTACACCTTTGAGTAATTTTATTTTGCCCGGCGGTAGCTTGGTGGCGGCGCACCTTCACTATGCAAGGACCTTGGTGCGTCGGGCCGAGCGGGCTTTGGTTGCTTTATCTCAGACTGCCAAAGTTGAGCCGGAAACCTTGAAATTTGTTAACCGCTTGTCGGATATTTTTTTTACTTTTGCCCGTTTTGAAAATTATCTGGCCAAGGAAAAAGAAACTCCTTGGAAGGGTTCCTCAAAATGATACAATGAGGATATGACCTCGCCCGAAAACATCAGCCCCAGGCCGGGTGCGATCCAGTTTAATCCAGAGCATGTTGACGTAACCACAGGCATGGCCCAGGAGGGTATAGCCTCGCCTCCAACGTATCCGGAGCCGGTAAATGATGCAGGCGGGGTACTCGCGCAACCCGCAGACCCCATTACCACCATGGATCCTGGTAAAGTGATTGTTGTCCCCGCAGATGAAAGTACTGCAAAGGCTTGGTCCAAAGGCACAGATTCAGACGCGCGCACCTGGCTTGGCATCATCATCATCCGCACCATCCA
>CAZSLA010000038.1:0-4687 GCA_964607795.1 uncultured Gammaproteobacteria bacterium | reverse complement strand
AGTAAGGAGCTTATAATCCTGGAATACTGAGCCGATATCGCGGCGCAAATGGGGAATTTGACGCTTTTTCAAATTATGGACCTCAAGCCCGTCAAAATAAATTTCACCTTCGCTCGGCCTAATTTGCCGGATAAGGAGACACAGAAGCGTGGTCTTGCCAGCTCCCGAGGGGCCAGTTATAAATACAAACTCTCCGGGCGCCACAGCAAAGCTGATATCGCTAAGAGCCTGGATCGGCCCAAAATTTTTGCTGACTTTATTATATTTAAGCATGGGCAAGCTCATAACTTATGAGGTTTATTTTATCTCAGTGACGCTTCCTACCTCCATCAAATATCCTGCTTTTTGACCGGCAATGGCATTGCCTTTGACGCGGACTTTTTTGCCTACATATTTATCCAGGTTAAGAACCGTAGAAGTCAGATAAACATATTTTTGCTCCCCCAGGCCCCTATCAAGATGGTGTGTACCTTCACCCTCGATGCCGCCTTCCATTAGAATGCCTTCTTCAGTTTCAGTAAATTGTGACTGGTCTACTTCCGTGGTGCCATTACCATTTTCGCTTTCAGGCAAACCCGTCGAGGTGTTATCTGAGGCGTTTATCCCCGACAAAAAATAACCCGAGGTAATGCCGGCGGCCATTACCACCAGGGCCAGGATAGGTGTGGAATATTTTTTCATATCAAATCGGACTGCTTTCTTTTTTGGCGCACCATCAAAAGAGCGTAGCACAGATTGCTTTTGAACTAAAGGGGGATTTTCCGGCACCTGGACTACTTTTTCCATAAATAAAATATAGCATTCAAGCCAGTTTACTACAAGTCGGAAGAAAAAAGATGGCCGCAGCTATTTTGTGATGTTGTTTTTTAGCTGCGGCCGCTTCCGGGGAGAAAGGGGGCTCGATAGTTCTACTCAATCATACATAGGCATATCCTTTCTGCCTAAATTCGACCCCGACTATCTTTCTTTCCCAGGAAAGTAAATTACTATAGCCCATTATCTTGGGAATTGTCAAGGGTGTTTGCTATATTTCCCTATTTTCTTAAAAATTTGTATAATATACCCTATTTTGCTACACTACAGGTCAAGTCAGTTAGCTCATCACATTATCCATTAAAAAGGAGAAATGTAATGAACGATGTTCACGCAAGAACAACCCGAAGGGCAGTGTCAGCGATGATCGAGAAAGCCCAGGAGTTGGGTGTAAATGGGGTTGCCGTCGCCGGACTAAACACAGCTGACCCCATTTTCATGAGTATCGAGGCCCGCTGCACTAATGATTTGCTTGTGCTAGATGGCCAAAACCTCCTGGCAATTGCTTTGTCAAAGCTGGCACAATGTGTGCGCACCGGCCTCGAAAGCGGCCAAGAAGCCGTTGGAGGTGAGAACCATTGGCAGGGTGGGGTAATTGACCCGGAGTTGTTGTCTAAGGCAAGAACTCAACTTGTTTGCGCTTTCACGGCACCGAGGAGCAGGATACTCACATTGCCAATGCTGGCCTCGGAGTTGGCCGAATTACTCTCCAAGCAAACATTATGGCATGTATTCTCGAACGTTTGCTTTTTGACTAAAGATTGACTAACCCAAGAAGGGGTGGAATATATATACTCTGCCCCTTCAGAATTTTTACAGCTTAATCTCAGCATTTACAAATTCATCCAACTCCCCATCCAAGACAGCATCTGTGTTGCCGGTTTCCACATTTGTCCGCAGATCTTTGACCATTTTATAGGGATGGAGCACATACGAGCGGATTTGGGTGCCCCAAGTTGCCGGAGTGTATTCACCTTTAATACCAGCTACCTCCTCTTGTTGTCTTTCTTGTTCGCGAGCCCACAGCTTGGCGCGCAATAGATCCAGGGCGTAACGACGGTTTTGCTCTTGAAAGCGCTCGGTTTGGCTTGTAACCACAATGCCCGTGGGTTTATGCGTAAGCCTTACAGCTGTACTTACTTTATTAACATTCTGCCCTCCATGTCCGCCTGCGCGGTAAAACTGCCAATCCAAATCTTCATCTTTTATTTCTATATCGCTTGCGTCTGATGCTTCCAACTCAGGGAAAACCTCAACCAAAGCAAAGGACGTCTGGCGCAAAGCATCAGCATTAAAAGGGCTTTGCCTGACAAGTCTGTGGGTGCCAGCCTCATTTTTTAAATAGCCATAGGTTAAATTACCCTCCACCCTGAAAACCACAGATTTTAACCCCGCCTCTTCGCCGGGCACTTCCTCCAAAACCTCGTATTTCCAGCCTCTGCGTTCAAAAAAGCGCAAATACATGCGCATCAAAATTGATGCCCAGTCCATCGCCTCGGTGCCGCCCTGGCCGGCATGGATGGAAACCAGGGCATTTTTTTTGTCGTACGCACCGGACAAAAATGAGCCAAGCTCCATCTTGGCCATTTGTGCCTCAAGCTTTTTTAGATCCTCCTCCATGCTTTCCCCGAGTTCTTCTTCCTGAGCAAGTTCCTCCAAAGCCCGAACCTCGCCAAACACTTTGTCAAATCCGGCAATAGCTTCCCCGAGCTCGGTCAATTCCTGCATGATTTTTTTGGCATTTTCCTGGTCTTTCCACAGACCGTCCTGGGCGCTTATTAGCTCAAGCTCCATAAATCGTTTTCTTTTGCTGGCCATGTCCACGCTTTGGGCATAGCTTTCCAGCCTGTGGACAAGATCTTCTGTGCGTTTTTTAAGTTCGTACATCTTGGGGTAGTATAGCAAATGCTATTTGCAGATCTGGGATTGAAAAGCAGTTCGTTCCTCGGGTGTCAGATTTTGCCAATCCAAAAGCATTTTGTCCAAAACTGAGCGCACATTGGAAGCGGGCACTTCATCCACAACGCCCAAAACATTGACCAGCCTGGTCCTACCAACGTCCAAAACATTGACAATCGGCTTTGGAGCATCTTTCCAGCCTAAAAGCTCGGTAATAATTGTCCGGCCGCCGATAATAAAAATACCCTCAAGTACAAGCGCGATTGCAAAACCAAAAGCCACTCCGGGCATGATGCCGCCCATTTGCCAATGAGCAAAACGGTGGCGCAACTGGCCCATTACCAGGATCAAAAGAAAAATAAGCCCGGCCATGGCAAGGGCTTGAAAATAAGAAAACTGAAAGATGTGCCCGCCCGGCAAGGGCAGCTCGGCAATTACTGCAGACAATTTGCCGCTAAACTGACCAAGCTGGGGAGGCAGAGCATCCATTAATTTATATTATACTAAAGTGAATTTAGTCTGCTCGGGGAGAAGGACTGGGGCTTGTGGTGGCCTGGGAATCAGACTTCTGGCGGGGCCCGGTCAAAATCTCAATATCATAATCAGGAAGTTCTTTCTCAAGGGCGCGCACGTCCATGTACATTTCTTCCAAAAGCTCGTTGATTTCTTCTTTTACATCATCAGGGACGCCGGGGCCATAGGTGACCGTCGTCCGCGTTTCATCCTGAGTTTCAGCATTTGCGGCATCGGCATTTTCATAGCCAAGTTCCCGAAGCTCCGCCTGCAAAAAGCTGGCCTCACCGGCGACACCCGTGCCATTCAAAACATTAATTGTCAGGTCCTCACGAGCGATGGGCTCGGAAGTGGGCGTAGCCGCGGGAGTATTTGTAGGAGCTGGCTTGGGTGTAGCAAAGGTGCTTAAACCACCCTCTTCCTCGTTAGTACTCTCTCCACCGTCCATGGGGTAAGCCCGCAAAAGCAAAAAACCGCCGCCGGCGACGATTAAGATGGCAATGATAATACCGATGACCCAGGGAAGCTTACTGCCATCGCCCGGCTGAGTGGGCTCCACAAAGCCAATGTCGTTTTGGCCTGTGTGCGGTGTATAACTTTGACCTTGATCTTCCATCTTGCCTTTGAGCGTATGAAACCACATATGCCCCATATTGTCAATACTCGACTACTTTTCAGTCGGCGCTACTCAAAAGCCGCCGCAGGTAAATCAAAATAGCTGCACCTAAAGTGGCCACCGATAAACTATAAATATTAAATCTGGTTACTCCAGAGGCTCCGGAAAAGCTCACCAGAAAACCACCCAAAATGTACCCAAAATGTCCGGGCAATATCCATGCTTGTGCATTTGGTTCCCCCGGTCCCCATAATTACCGAGGCTTCCCAACCTGCAACAATCCCCAGGATGACATATAAAACCAGGTTCAAAACCATGTTTTATTACCTTCATTCATAGTAATAAATCATTGCCTTCTTGGCTCTATCTGACTATTCTACATCCAACGCACTAAAGCGCGTGGCTTTCACAGCCATAGCCATCGCGATTTGCTATGTGGTTTATCAACTCCCGGGCAAAGCCTAAAAACCATCCATGCTACCACAAAAAAAATAAAAAACTCACTAAGGACAAAAGCATGGCTCAGGATAAGACTAAAGAAGCAAAAAAGGCAAGCAAAGGTAAAGTGACAGAAAAATTAAAAGGGGCCCAGACTGCGCTTGAAAAATGACCTAAATAGGCTCGTTGCCTGGCTTCCACTTGATGCCAGTGCCGAGAGCTGGCTTTTGCGTTTTGCTGACCGGCCTGCCCGCAAGCGCGGCGTCAATTGCCTCTTTCAGATCCTTGCCTGTCACAGGGATGGTGTTATCCTGCCTAGCATCATCAAATTGGCCGTGGTAAACAAGCCCCGCTTTTTCCTCAAAGACAAAAACATCAGGCGTGTGGGTGGCGGTAGGAGCGGGGGTG
>CAZSLA010000037.1:0-4736 GCA_964607795.1 uncultured Gammaproteobacteria bacterium | reverse complement strand
GGCGAGCGCATCTGCACAGTTCCAGTGTTCGGCAGGGACGGGTTATCTCGGTGACCACTCTATGTGCCTTTCCGCTGGCACATTCTTTAAGACTCTTTCCTCAACGACCTTGCAGGCTCCCGCATGGTCTATCAACGACCTGACCACAAGAAACCATGCTATTTCAGCTTTGGGCGGTGGTGCTTCCGGTACTGCATGGACACCGAACATCTTCAGGACTCTTGCCCTGAAGTTCAAGGTGAAGAACGTCCTAAGATTTGAGGACGGGTACTACAAGGCAATCATGCACCCTGACATGGTGAACCAGCTTCGCGGTTCCTCTGCGTTCCACGAAACAGTGAAGTATGTCGAGAACGGTGCTGCCACCTTTATGAAGGGTACTCTGCGTGAAGGCGGGGAGCGTGGTCTTGTGGGTGTTATCGAAGGCTTTAAGATTTACGAGTCTACCGAGGCTCCGTTGTTCTCAACTTCGGGCCTGTTCGGTGGAACAGCAAACGGTACAAGGGCAGCCATCTCCTCATACGGTGGTGGTCGTCTGTACTTTAGCTTTATTTTCGGAAAGGGCGCATACGGTGTAACGGATTTCGATGGAGGCATCCGTACCTTCATCAAGACACCTGGCCCTGGTGATACTTCAAACCCGTTGAACCTTTACAGCACAGTAGGCTATCGGATTATCTACACCGCAAAGGTACTGAACAACAGTGCCTGCATGTGGATAGTCAGTGGTAAGCCGTCTACAGTTGGCGCATAGCCAAACAGGGGAGGGAAACCTCCCCTTCTTTCTATGAGACTTGGTGGAGAATTAGGGAAGACAGAATGGAAGGACTTGAGGAAGCAGCGTGACGAGGCCATTAACCAATGGGTCGAAAAAGCCACGCTAAAGACTTGTCCTGAGTGCGGTCAGGCTTATTCATACGGTTATTTCCCTGTATGGGAAGACCCTGGTGCATGTCAGGCTTGCCGCGATGCGGAGGGGGATTTACTGTATTAATGCAATATAACTCGTTAAACCCATATATTATTAACGCTTTTATCGACAGTTGGATGAGGATTAATCCCGAATCTCAGGAAAAACAGAAATTACACGACTACCTCACAATGATTTCTTACGACTACATGCAGATGTTCTACGGCGCACATGCATGGCATCAGAACAAGTATAAAGGGTTACAAATCCTGAAGTTCCCCAATGACCTGTGGATTATGGGGGAGATTATCCAAGAGATAGAACCAGATTTGATAATTGAGTGCGGGACGCGGAACGGGGCATCAGCCCTGTGGTTCGGAGATCAGTTAAATGTTATCGGAAAAGGGGAGGTTGTCACTATTGAGATTGAGTCAAACGGAGAGATGCCGTTTCACGACAGGGTGACGTACATCAAGGGAAGTTCCACTTCAAAGGAAATAGTCGAACAGGTTGCACAGATAGCGGAAGGGAAGAAGTGTGTCATGGTTAACCTTGATTCAGACCATTCGACAATCCATGTCCTTCGGGAACTTGAACTGTACCATCAGTTTGTAACAGAAGGAAGCTACCTTATTGTCGAAGATACCGTGATAGGCGGTCATCCCGTGGAGGTGCTTCACGAAAACGGAACACTATTTGAGGATGGCCCGTGGGAGGCGGTGCATAAGTTTCTCCCCAAACATCCTGAGTTTATAATAGACCATACAAGAGAACGATTTCAAATAACATCGAATCCGCATGGATACTTAAAAAGGAGGAAGAATGCGTGACGATTTAAAGGTATCGTTTGTGATGCCAGGGTACAAATGCGATCCCTATATTAACAGGGCGATAGAGAGTATTCTCGACCAGGACTACGAGAACTACGAGATTATCCCTGTTATCAACGGGGAATGGGACACGAAGGAACAGCTTGTTTCTTCATTAAAGGACAGGTACGGGGATAAAATAAACCTTGTCGTGTTGGATGAACCTGGGCTTGGAAATGCTGACAATGTGGGGTTTGAACATAGTACGGGAGACATTATCTCTCACCTGCAATCAGACCTGTATCTTATGCCAGGAGCATTGCGGAATTGGGTGGAAGCCTTTGAAGACCATCCCGATAGCGGATTGGTGTACTCAGGGTACAGGTTGGTAAGCCCTGTCCCTACCCATATCTACTATTCCAACCCTTATGATAGATACCACCTTGAGTGTGAACCGTTTGTTGACGGTGCATCGCCTGTAAGAAGGAAATATTGGAAGCGGTGGTCAACCGACCTGAGATCGCTTATAGATTGGGATTGGGCATTGTCGGTTACTGAGGATGCTTCGATTAACCCTTTCTACATCAAGGAGCCTCTTTATTGGGCTGAAGAACCAAAAGAAGGTGGGCTGTCGATGGATTCAAGCATGAACTGGGTTCGCAGAAGGCGGCAGGTTCAGGAGAAGCATGGGATACCTGACAGGAAGATTTGCATTACTTCGCTTCTTGACAGGCAAATTGCGCTTGACATCGCCAAATTGACCGATGCTGATTTTCGTCTTCACCCTGGAACCAAGCCCCATGACTACCGTCTTGTCTATTGCTACGGGTTCATGTGCGATGAAGAAAACATCCAAATGTCAACCAGCATCTTTTCTCAGCATTATGGGCATAAGATTATCCATTGGTCAGGACATGACATACAGAGCCTTTTTGGTACTTGGAACTTGAACACAGCCACCTATTATGTGGACATGGTGCTAAAGAGGGTGAATACCCACTGGTGCAACACCCCTGTGGACTTGCAGAAACTTGATTGGATTCATGTGAACGCTGAAGTTCAGTTCCCTCCGGTGCAGATACCGAGCAATGGCGGGAAGAAGGACGCTATATCTGTAAATGATATAGCCCTTGCAGAACAGCTTAGAAAAGCAATGCCAGACCAGGAGATAGTGGTAAACGACCTTGGCTGCCGCATAACGGTACACTTTCAGGACAGGGTGACAAACACGCTTGCTTCTCTTGCAAAAGGAAACTATGTCCTTACCGACCAGCATTTTCCAGGTTCAAACAAGATAGAAGGGTTTACCAACGTGCCTGAACTGAGAAGGATGATTGTTCATACCATACGGAACATCAACCGCACAAGGCCTGAAGTAGCAAAGGACAACATAGAATACTATACACCGAGGGTTGACCCGTTGCGGTTCAAGCAGAAATTACACAAGATAGCGGAAAAGGAAATAAAGAAGTACGCGAGGCTTGAGGAAATAGACCAACAAGCAAAGGGGGTGTTCGATGCCTAAAGTATCATTTGTAATCCCTGCGTATGACGGAGATGCTTACCTGGCTGAAACTATCAATTCCATCCGTGGACAGTCCATACAGGACATAGAGATTATCGTCATAGACGACTGTTCTCCCGATTTTACCCCTGAACTTATGGACTGGTTCCGAAATCAGGATTCGCGGATTATCTACAAAAGGCTTGATACGAATGGTGGTGTCTGTGAAGCGAGGAACTACGGGAACAGACTTGCCAATGCAGAGGTTATCTGCGTGACCGACCAGGATGATTTATCAATGCCGTATCGGGCAGAGTTCACTTACAAGTTCTTTCAGAAGGTGAAGCATATCGACTGCCTTACCTCTGCCTACAACGAATGCAACGTGGATGGTCAGCCCGTCCGCTTGATGATGCCTCCCCATATGACAAGGGAAATTTTTGAGTCAGGTCAGTTTGTGTGGATGCACAGTTCAGCCGCTTATCGAAAGGAGGATATTCTTGCGTTACCGTACAGGGTGGAGGAACAGAAAACGGACGATTGGGTATTTCTTGATGACTGGACGAAGGCGGGGAAAAAGTTCTGGACGGTTAAGAAAGTGCTGGCTGACTGCCGAAGGCTCCCCTTTGGCGTTATGAACACAAGAAGAAAGGTTCAGGGTTTGGAACCAAGTTTCATTCTGTAGGAGGATATGATGAAAAAACTTGTACTCGGATTGGCATTGATATTCATTCTGGTAAGTTCACAGGCATTCGCACAGCACAGGGAATCAACCGATGGTTTAACTTCGGATACCCTTGTTTACACGGCAAGGTCAGGGGAAAATTTGGGGTTCTGCGGGATAGTAGTCGCGGCAAACGGGACAGATGCCGCAACCGCTACTGTGTATGATGCCACTTCTGCTACGGGGAAAAAATTTACTACCATTACCGTAGCCGCCGGAGAAACACTTGGCGGGGCAATGTACCCGTCATGCGTCAAGGCAAAGACCGGCCTGTTCTTAGATGTTGGAACGAATACTACCGCATGGGTAATTTGGACGAGATAGGAGGATGCAATGAAACAGGAACCGCAATCAGTAAACGCAGGAAGCGCAGCAACACCAGGAGTTAATTTCTACGATGACGAGGATACGGGCATCTTTCGGAAAGCAGCCAATACCATCGGTCTTGCAGCCGGAGGGTCAGAAGTAGCCAGTTTTGCTTCGGCTGGTGCAGCTATAGCCACCCTTGCCGCTGCTACTCTTACAACGGGGCAGAACGCGAAGATATTTGCAGGCAGCGCAACTCTCGATGATGATGCAAAGGTTGCCTTACCAGCCCATACGGTCTTTATGTTCGGGATTGTTCTTGCCAAGGCAGGGGCTACCTTTACTATATTTTATGCCACGGCGTTAGGAGCGGTCACTTTAGTAAGCAATACTGAAGATGTTGTAGCTAATGCAGACACGGATAGCAGACTGTGTATTGGAATAACTGACCCCGACAACCCTATCGAGATTAAAAACCGGCTT
>CAZSLA010000036.1:0-4998 GCA_964607795.1 uncultured Gammaproteobacteria bacterium | reverse complement strand
AAAAGCAGGTCTTTTTTCTTTCACCACTCCTTTTGGGGTGAGGATGGCAGGAAGTTAAAGTGACTAAATAAAGGGCTGCCTTTAATATTTGAGATCTCGGGCAGCCCCAATTCGGGCTTGGATTACAAAGCTTTCGGTATGACGTGCACGAAGCCTGTGCGCGGCCTCGGCTTTTTCTTCGGTGGCATCCAGTTGTTGCGCCGGCGATCGCGCCTGGCGTTGCTACTCAAAAGTCGCGCGCCGTGGGTCTGATACTTTGAGCACTTGTGCGACTTCTTTCGCCGACAGGGCGCAACAGCTGCCACCTGGCCGATGTGTCGGTACGTGTGCCCGACTTGGAAAAACATCACGAGAATTACTAAAAAAATAATTGCCGCGATCTCTTCCATTTTCATCCTCCTTGTTTCAATGAACCCGAATATAAATATATTTTAATACATTATAGGTTAAAAATCAAAATGAAGATTAAATATCCAAAGTGGCTGTGGTGGCTCGGGATTGAATGAACTTTTTTCTGGGGCCCACTTCTGAGCCCATAAGTGTTGTAAACATCCTGTCTGCAGCTTCGGCATCGTCAATCTGTACTTGCTTTAGGGTCCTGGTTTTGGGGTTCATGGTGGTTTCCCAAAGCTGGGAAGGGTTCATCTCCCCCAGGCCTTTATAGCGCTGGATATGGAGCTTTTTGCCGTTTGCATGCTCTTTGAGCACTTCGTTCTTTTCCTGCTCGGTGTAGGCATAGTGGACAGTGCCCCCGATTTTTATCTGGTACAAAGGCGGCAGCGCTACATATAGGTAGCCTTTTTTGATAATCTCCGGCATGTGGCGGTAAAAAAAGGTCAAAAGCAGAGTCATAATGTGCTGGCCATCGACATCCGCATCCGTCATAGTGATGATCCTGTGGTAGCGGAGTTTATTGTAATTTATGGTGTCCCCTATCCCCGCCCCCAGGGCGATGATCAGGTCTTTGATTTCTTCGAATTTGATGATTTTGTCTAGGTGTGCCCGTTCGGTATTTAAGATTTTTCCACCCAAAGGCAAAATGGCTTGAAACTTGCGGTCTCTCCCCTGCTTGGCCGAGCCTCCGGCACTATCGCCTTCGACAATATAAAGCTCGCTTACCTCCGGGTTTGTTGACTGGCAATCTGCCAGTTTCCCGGGCAAAGTCGAGCCTTCAAGCGCTCCTTTTCTGATAACTGCGTCTTTGGCCGCGCGAGCGGCGAGCCTGGCCTTGGCTGCTAACAGGACTTTATCCAAAATTTTCCGGGCATTGGACGGGTTTTCTTCTAAATAAACATCCAGGCCTTCGCGTACGGCAGTCTGCACAAAACCCTGGATTTCGGGGTTATTGAGCTTGGCTTTGGTCTGGGATTCAAATTGCAAAGACTCAGAGGGCATCTTTACATAAATGACGCCGGTCAAGCCTTCTTTCAGATCGTCCCCGGTTATGGCTGCTCCATTTTTTAAAATGCCCGTTTTTTTGCCATAATCGGAAATAACCTTGTTTAATGCAATCCGAAATCCGGTCACATGTGTGCCCCCGTCCGTGGTGTTTATGCCATTTACAAAGCCTTTGATATTTTCCATATATGTGTCCGTGTATTGGATGGCAACCTCCACACTCATTGGCTCATCTTCTTTTTTGATGTAAATAACGTCTGATATTGCCTGTTTATTGCGATTTCCGTGCGCAACCATGGTTTTTATACCGCCTTCAAAATAGTAGTTGGTTTCCTCGTCCGTACGCTCATCATAAAAATGAAACGACAACCCGCCCACCAGATAGGCCCTGTCACGAAGCAGATTTTTGATTTTTGCCGCATCCAAAGAAATATCACCAAAAATCTTTTTGTCAATGACAAACGTGGTCAAAGTCCCCGTTTGTTTGCTGTCAAGCTTTATTCCCCAGCTTTGGGGAAACCATGCATCTAGCTGTTGCTGCGTAGCTAAAGCAACCGTTTTTTTGGGATTGCCCTGAGCATATTCTTGGAAGTAAGCTTTGCAATCCCGAAGAACTACTACCCGAAAATAACTAGAGAGGGCGTTGACTACAGAGGCCCCGACCCCGTGCAGTCCGCCGGATATTTTGTAGGCGCCGCTACCGAACTTGCCCCCGGCATGGAGCTTAGTCATGGTGAGCTCGAGTGCTGACACGCCGGAGCTGTGCTTGTCCACGGGGATGCCGCGTCCATTGTCGCGCACAGTGACGGCTCCGTCTTTGTAAATATGTACCCAGACGTCCGTGGCAATCCCGGCCAAAGACTCGTCCACGGAATTATCCACAATTTCCCTCAAGGACTCATGAAGTCCGCGGGAGTCAGTGGAGCCGATGTACATGCCCGGGCGTTTGCGCACAGGCTCCAGTCCTTCCAGGACCTGGATTTGTTGAGCTGTATAGTCTTGAATATCAGGCATAGTTGTTAATCCATTGTAGCCTCTTTAGCCTCAAAATACAACTATACCATGAGCACACTATTAAAGCGAGAGCTGGCTTTCAGTTCTTTTTTCAAGGACTTTTCGCGCGCGCCATCCAGCCCGACCACAACCACGCGAAGCTCATAGGCATCGGACCTTGAGGAATTGATGGTTTGCAAAGTTAAGATGCTCCCCATCCGCTCCTGGATGCTTGCGCTTAAGGATTGGATTATTCCCCGGTCACTCACCTTTTTGCCTTCTATAAGGATTGTCGTTGTTTTGAGCTTCTCTTTGGTTACCTGGTTTTGATCCAGAAAATTGGCAATAGCACGGGCTTTGTCCGTATTGGTGCCCAGGCTTAAGTAAAGCCCGTCCATGGAAGGCACGGCAAACGACTCGGTGATTTTTTCCTCCAGGTTTTTGCCCAAAATATCCACTCCCCAGATGGCATTCAAATCGGTAAATTCAATAAATCCCCGAGGTTCAAGGATGTGGCGCATGACAACCCTGCCGCGCTCCATGGTTTCCCTCAGCCTTTCCTTTTGTCTTTGCTGGGCAATCAAGCGCTGGGTTTCGGGTAGAAGATGTCCCAGTTTTTCTGCATCGGGCACGGCGCGGTTGGGCCCCCTTTCTATTTTAATGGTTGCCGAGTTGGGAAGCGTGTCTGATAGCTCAAGGGTTATTTCTTTTGTTGAGCCGTCGGGGCTGTAAACCGTGGCCGTGGCGTGGGTGGCCGAGGCTCCGAGTGTGGGATTGATACTATAGGCAAAGTCAGCAACCGTGGCTGTTGGCGGGAAAAAGCGCACTTCGTCTTTAGGCGTAAACACCAACGTCCGTGAAAAGGCTTGAAGCGCGCTTGTGTCCACAGTACTTTTTCTCAGCAAAGTGGCCACGCCCCATTGGTTAAACTCCTCCATCTCTCGGGTAATGAAGGCAAACTCCAGCTCCCCCTCGGGCAAAAGAAAAGTATGGTGGATGGCGCGGTAATCATTGGCCCGCGGGCTTAAGATAAAATTGTCATATTTGTCTGCATCAATGAGGCCCGTGAATTTTGCTTCCAAGAGGCCCTGACATTGGTAGCAGGATGCAACTTTAGGGAGGATTATGCGCAGGCTTATAAAATCATTGATGCCCTCTATCCCCTTGTAATTGCCGCTTGTTTGGGCCTTTTTAAGCTTTTGCCACAAGGCCCATAGGCCGAGCTTCCGCACTTCTATCTCGGCTTCAAGCTGGTGGTTCGCAAGTAAATTCTTGAGCTCTTGGCACCAGGATGCCTGAAAAACGGCATTTGCCCTGGGATCAGCCTGGGAAAGCGCCTCTATTTTTTTATACTCCTCGGGATAAAGATAATAAAAGGCCAGGTCCTCAAGTTGAGTTTTTATTTCCCACAAGCCCAAAGATTCGGCCAAGGGCACATAGACATTCAGTGTTTCTTTGATTTTTTTAATCTGTGAGCTTGCGGGCATGTGCTCTAAAGTTGTCATGTTGTGGAGTCTGTCCGCAAGCTTAATAATCCCGACTCTGGGATCCAAAAAGCTAGCGCCCGTCAGTTTATGAAGCGTCTCTATGTCCGTGCTTTGGCCATTTTGCGAGCGTATTTTAGAAACTCCGTCTACCAGTTTGGCAACTTCATGGCCTAATTCTGTTGCTATTTGCTCGGGCGTCACAGGCGTGTCTTCGGTGACGTCGTGCACCAGACTTGCGGCCAAAGTATTGATCTCGCGGATACCCATCTGATTATAAAGCAGGTTAAAAACCGCTACTGGGTGGGTGATGTAAGCTTCCCCGCTTTTTCTCATAGTGCCTGCGTGGGCACGCTCGGCCAAAACAAACGCATGGGAAAGGTTCGCATAATCCGCATTTTTTCTTTCAGAGGTCATGGATTAAAAAGGTATTATACAGTTTAAATCCCAATTACAAAACTTGTCAGTTGGAGCTGGACGTTGCCGTTTTGTTCGAGTGCCTTAAGGGCTTTGATAGCTCGACAAAGTGTGTGTGCAGCCATGGGATTGGTAGGAATTTCGGCTGATCCCCCGCTTATGAGCCTTCCCAAAAAATTGTATGCCTGGTCCCTGGTTTTGATTTTGCTGGTTATAAGCAGCCTTTCAGCAGGCTTGGCCTGGTAAAAATTCTGAAAAGTCTGAATGTCGCGATTTAGTGGCTGCTTTTGGCCTAGCTCAATTATCTGGCAGCGTGAGTGTATGGTGGGCAAAATCCCCTCTGCGCGGTTGGCAATTAAAATATAAGTCAGATTGGGCTGCGGCTCCTCAAGCTCTTTTAAAAAAGCATTTTGTGCTGCCTCGGTTGTCTGGTCAAATGCATCAATAACAATCGCCGTTTTTTGCTTCAAAGCAAGTTTAGTCAAGCCATGTAGCTTCCTGACATCGCTAATATTTTGCAAGCTATAACCCAGCTTTTGAGAGCCTTTGTCGCACAGGTCAGCTATGGTTTTCTTTTTCAGGCTTTCTTTGTTGCCGATTAAAAGATAAGCGTGCATTTTTAGGGGACTGTTTCTTTCCAAGTGAGGTGGTTGCGGTTCAACACATCAGGGTAATTAAGCATGATCTCAGGAGCATACTCAAAGAG
>CAZSLA010000035.1:0-5052 GCA_964607795.1 uncultured Gammaproteobacteria bacterium | reverse complement strand
CCAGCAAAAACGGAGTCTTTTCCGCCACCAAACCCTGGTCCAAGATAGCCGGCAGCCACCAATAGCTGGTCATTGCCAAAGAGGTTAAGGCAGAAAACGCAAGCAAGCCCAAGGTTTTAAACTTATTTCTTTGTTTGGACAATTCAACTAGCGCAAGCACAGCCAATAAGGGCGTTGCCAAAACCCATAAATAATTATGCGTCAGTAAATATGCCCCCAGTACCAGGCTAAAAACGGGCAAGCTTTTTTGTTTTCTTCGTACTAGCCTCACCAAAGCCCACGCCACCCAGGGCAAAAGCGCAATACTTAGAGCCTCGCCCATAGCTCCGCGTACATACAGCTGCACCGCCCGGTACGGGGTGTATAAGTATAAAAAAGCACCTGCAAACGAGGAAATTTTGCTAAAGTACAAGCGAAGAAATGCATACATACCATACACCGAAAGCAAGATACTAGTCACAAAAACCAATTTAAAAGCCCAAGTCAGGCTCCCAAAAAACCAATAAAACAAGGCCCCCAA
This sequence comes from uncultured Gammaproteobacteria bacterium, assembly GCA_964607795.1. Classification (GTDB taxonomy): domain Bacteria; phylum Patescibacteriota; class Microgenomatia; order UBA8517; family UBA8517; genus DYGT01. The sequence goes on along the minus strand of CAZSLA010000035.1, from coordinate 4,532 downwards.
ATAAAAAGGCAGGACATAATAAAAATGAAACAAAGGATAACCAAAACCCCAGGCAAAATCCGGTCCCAAACGCGGCGGCAATTGGCCGGTTTGAAAAGCTCGATACATTTGGTGAATATCAGCTAAATGGTGTAAATCATGCGGCTCGTAAAAGCCGTGAAGCAGCAATGGTAAACCGGCCGGAACCATTCCCAGCATCAAAAGCAAAATCGGCCAGTAGTTTTTGAGTAACTTCATTTTTGATACCACAAAAATCTTTTTTTCTCCTGAACCCAAATGGTTGCCAAGAGCAAAAAAATGGAAGTTAAAGCTGTGAGCATATTACAAAAGACGCGAAAGGGAGTTTCTTCAAAAAAGCCGCGGATCATATATGTTCCTGGCTCTAAATTGACAGACACTAGACCCAGATCCGGGGTGGGAATAATCTCAAGCCTTTGATCTTCTGAATACACCGTCCAGCCGGGAAAATATATCACAGGGACTGCGATCTGAGCTGCCTGATAAACCTTGGCATCAAAAAAGAAATAATTTGATTTTTTAGAAAAATTCAAGGTTTCAGCCTCACCCCGCAAAACCAGGGCATGACTGGGTGCCATAGCCTTGGGGTTAGTGGCGGCGGTCTGCGGCAAATAATCAAGGACAGCTGCCATTTTTTGTTCAACTAAATTTTTTCCCGTTAATTTGGTTGCATCAGTTTCGTGAGAGTAGTAATGCTCACCCCTAAAATAATTATAGTTCAATGCTACCAAAAGAAAAATCAATACGGGCAATAAAAATCTTGGCATTTTCAGAGCAAATAAAGACCCGCCCAACAAAGACACAAAAAAAATGCTCAGGCCCAAAAAACGCCAGGGAAACTGGACAAATTCCAAAAGAGGAAATGCTTCCCAGACAAAGTTCGAGCGACCGTGGGTCATAAATGTGGCGCCTGCAAGCATAATTAACAAAAACCACACAAGGAAAAACTTTGCCTTAGCCTGTTTCCAAAGACGCCAAGAAACCAAAGCCGCAAGCAGACAAGAAGCTGTATGCACCCAGCCAATTTGAAAGGACATACCATCTTGGGGCCCAAAGACGGATCCACCAAAGCCCCATGTGCGCTCTAAAAAAAGCTGCCTTAGGGAAAGAAAATGCGCGTGGAAATCATAATAATTGTTGATAAATAGATTCGCCTGGATAAGGTTTCTTTCAAAAAAAGCCGGAAGAATAAAAAAAGACGCAAGGCTCAAGGAAATTGCACCAACAAACATGTAATCAATTAATAAGCGCGCGTTTTTGGCTTTGAAAAGCAAGTAAATTACCCAAAGAGCTGTAAACGGCGCTGCCAAGACTAGGGAAATATTGTGTGTCATAAGCATGAGCCCAAAAGCAATGCTCGTATATAAAAGATATTTCCAGCGCCGCTTTTGAGACAAGAGATAAAACCCATGCCACACAAAGGGCAAAAGCATCAAGGCAAAGCTTTCCGCCAGGGCGCCGCGCACATAAATATCCAGGGCATGATAAGGGGCATAAACATACAATAAAGCCGAAAACAAGGCTCCCTTTTCTCCCCAGAATTCTCGAGCCAAAAGATACATACCAATGCCTGCGCCCATCAAAGCAAGTAAAAACAAAAGCTTTGTAGCCATAATGTAAGAAAGGAAAAATTTGGTGAATACCGTCCCTAAGTAGTAAGGAAAGGCGCTGTAGTAATTAAACATCGCCTGGCCATATCCCCACACCATATCCGGTGAATACCGGCAGGGGATCTGGCCATCCGTAAGGCACTTATCCATCTGGAAAAGCCGCATAATCTGCAAGTCATCGTGCATACTAAAATAGCCCGGACGCAAAAGGTACCACCAAGCTGGCAGAGTTAAGGATAAAAGCAAAAGTAAATTTTTTTTATGCATGTTTCAATTTAAGCCAATAGCCTATTATAAGTGCGCCACTTGCAAGCGTTAAGTAATTTCCAATAATACGCACGGATGTGTCAGTTAGCTGCAAATAGACAGTCTGCTGGCCTTTTTCTAAGCCTAAGGTTGGCAAGCCCAATTTATTATCAAAAGTAAAATCGCGCTCCTGGCCGTTTACCAATAGGGTTGTTTTAGGAAAATAATATTGCGGCAGCCGGACAACCGCTTCATCTGAAAAGATTGACAAATTGTAAGAAAGCCAGTTTGTGCCGCGGGCGGCACTTTCGACAATAACGCTTCCTTGCTCTACAAGCGGCCCAGCCGGAGCAGGCTCTGTGGGAGGCTCAGCAGCATAAATCGGCAAATAATCAAAAATGCTGATTGTCTGCTGCTTGTCCCACAGCTCGCCGGAGAATTTTTCCACATCCGAAATGACAATTATTTTTTCCGGCCTAAAAAAAGAAAAATTAAAAATCGCCAAAAGAAAAAGCGTGAGGGCCAAAAATGCTTTTTTTGCTTTAAATAAGTCCCCAATTAGCCCGCCTAAAAGGGAAATAAACAAGCTTGCTAAAATCAAAAAACGCCAGGGAAACTGGACAAAAGTAAGTATCGGCAAAGCACGCCAGATAAAACTGGAGCGAACGTGGGCCATAAAAATGCTCAACACAAAAAACATAAAGATAAAACCGGCACTTTTTAGATATTTATAATGCTTAAGTATTAACGCTCCTAATAAAGCAAGTAAAGCAAAAAGCATATGCACGGTTCCTACGCCCAAAAAGACTTCGTCTTTAGGGCCCAAAGTACTTGTGCCATAGCCCCAAAAGGAGCGCAAAAAAAGCTGAGACAAGCTCACAAAATGCTGCCTGTAATCAAAATAACCCATAGTGAGAGTGTCAATATGAACATACTTTTTTTCAAACCAAGCAGGCAGTAAATAAAAGGCTGCCAAACCAATTGCCCAAATGCCCGACACAAAGAATTTAATTAAGATTTTTCTGCAAAAACTTTTGTTTTGCCATAAAAAATATAAGGCCCACAAGGCCAAAAACGGCAAGGTGATTAAACTGGTAATATTGTGGGTGGTAAAGAGAAAACTCAAAAACAGGGAAAGCCCCAGAATTGAATGTTTTTTGCCTTCAAGCAGGCGCTTGGTAAAAAGGAAAATAAACGGCAAAAAGCTCATAGCCCAAAATTCTCCGACTGCGCCGCGGACATACATGTCCACTGCCCGGTATGGCGCATAAATAAATAAAAGCATTGCTATGGTGCTCCCCGCTTTTCCCCAAAATTCGCGCGCCAAAAAATACATGCCTATGGCCGATATTGGAATGGTAGCCATAAAGCCGAGCTTAACGCTATCCAAAACAGAAATGTCCAAAAACGTCAAAATAGCCATAAAATAATAAGGCAAAGGCCCATAAAAATTAAACTGCGGATAGCCGTAGCCATAGCCCATGTCCGGCACCCAGCGGCAAGGGATTTGGCCATCCAGGAGGCACTTTCTCATTTGCAGTGTGCGCATGGCCTGCATATCGTCGTGCATGGGGAAATAGCCGTCTTGGACAATGCTCCAAAAAGAAGGCAAAATCAGAATCACCAAAACCAAAACACCAAAATAGCTAGTTAGAGGTTTTTTCATATTTTCCCAATAGGTTCCACCAACGGATGCGGATAAGATCTCTAAAAGACGTAACTACGGCATCAAACAATTTCACTCTGGTATCCTTTCTATTTTTCCACACAACCGGAATTTCTTTGATCTTATAGCCATATTTGTATGCAAGAAACAAAATCTCGGCATCATAGGCCCAGCGCTCGATCTTGGCGCTTGAAAAAATATCCTGCGCCGCAGCCCTTCGAAAGCCTTTAAAGCCGCAGGTAAAATCAGATAGATTTACTCCCATCAAAAAACGCGTCAAGGCAGTAAAAACTTTGCCCATGGATTCGCGTACAAATGACTGGTGAATTGCAATATCTGAGCCTTTGGCACGTCTAGAGGCAATGGCCACGTCCGTGGACTTAAGCTCCCGCAAAAAATCTTTGCTTCTCTTGATGTCAACCGACAGGTCCGCATCTGAAAAAATAAGATAATCTCCTCTAGCCTCAAGCATGCCCTTTTTAAGGGCCGCCCCTTTGCCTCGATTCTGTGCTAGTTTAACAAGTTTGATATTTTTATTGCCATATCTTCGGACAATAGCTGCGGTCTTATCACGCGAGCCATCGTCCACAACAACAATCTCCCAGCGGATCTTAAGCTTTTTAAAATAAGAAACCGCCTGATCCAAAGTATCTTGGATTAGTTTTTCTTCGTTGTATACCGGAAAAATTAAAGATAATTCAGTTTTTGCCATACAGTACCTTTATAGATAAATAAGCACTTGAGGCCGAAAAAATGCTTCGGATAAGGCTTTTAAACATAGAAATGTCAATGTGGCCCGCAAGAAGAATATTTTCCAAAGGCAGCCCCGAACTTAAGCTGGGAATAAGCGGATTAAAAAGGCCGTAGGACAAAGAAGGCTCAAACAAAAACGTCAAAATCAGCCAAGATATAAATAAAATGATAACAAGCTCCAACATATAAAACACATACCTCATCAAAAACCAGAACAAAAGGGGATGTGCCCGCAAAAA
>CAZSLA010000034.1:0-5240 GCA_964607795.1 uncultured Gammaproteobacteria bacterium | reverse complement strand
AAGAATGCTTTCTTTTAGGTGCCCCAGTTGCCCTTGGAATTGGGGCTCTTCATGGAGTTTCCCCTCCCAGCCTTGGATCGCCTCTTTTTTAAATAATCGTTTGACATAATCCGGCCACTGGCCTGTGTGCTTGAATTCACGCCCAAAAATAAAGTTCCGCCTGGGGATGGCATAGGCGCTACAAGTGGAATCAGCTGTAATTATGGCTTTGGTCTCTGCAACAAGCTCGCGGCTTACGCGTTCGTCAGCATCAATGTATAAAATCCACTCGCCCGAGGCATGTTCTAAGCCAAGGTTTCTGGACTGGGAAAAATTCGGCTCTTTTTGGCGCGGTAAACTGAATATTTTTGCTTTGTATTTCTTGGCAATTTCAACGGTTTTATCTATTGAAGCGTTATCTATAACTATAATTTCATCCACCCATTTAAGACTCTCCAAACACTCAGGGAGCATTTTTTCTTCGTCTTTGGTAATAATAACGGCGGATATTTGGCTTTTTTTCATTACAATCTAAATTTTCGTCTAATTCTGCTAATAAAACTGCCACTTTCCTTAACTAAAGTATCCGCGTACCAATAATGAAAATCCTTTTCTCTTTGCCGCATAAGGGTAATTGCATCTTCGGGCTTAATTTTTTTTGGGGGAAAATTATTTTTTTGCCAAAGCTTTAAATAGACAATTAACTCAGATGCTGCTTGCAACAAAGCTACCGCCATCCCATGAATTCCGTCTTTGTAGCCCTGGCCAAAAAAATAACGGCTCATAAATTCGTGGGCTGGCTTATTAATCAAATCATGCCAACTGAACTTTTCTCCTTTTTTATATAGAAGCGTAGCTTGAACCGTAGTATAGCGGTTCAAGCGTTCGAGGTATTGCTCGATGGAATCATAGTGATGGTGAATAATAGTCAAGTCTTTTTTAGGCTCAAGATCCAGGCCCGTCCCGTGTGTCAAGGGCACTCCATGAATAACTTCATTCCAGGAAACAAAGCCTTTTCTAAACAAACGGATATTATAATCTGGCCAAAAACGTGAATACCTCAGCCACTTGCCAAAAACTATGTTTTGGCGGGGCACACGAAAGTAATCCGCTTTGGACTCTTCAATAATTAGCTTGATGTTTTTCTCAAGACCACGGCTTATTCTTTCATCCGGATCTAGAATTAAAATCCAAGGCCCTGCCGCTTTTTCAATGCCGAAATTTCTAGCAGGCTCAACATAAGAAAGACGTTTGTGGCCATACACCTTAGCGCCCATTTCTAAGGCCATTTCGCGGCTGCCATCGGTTGATTCCATATCTATAAGCACGATTTCATCCGCCAAATTTTTAACCGACAAAATCGCCGCTTTTAAATGGTCTTTTTCGTTTAAATTGTTAATAACTACCGAAAGCTTTGCCATAATTTGATTTTATCATGCGCGCCTTCATTTTTTATAAACTAATTTAGCAATAGGGTAAGAATTAACATCATAGATAGTTTCAGACTTAAAGCCCTCAAGCCCTCCATCAGCAAAAGCTTCAGGATCAGCGATAAATAAAGTATTTTTTAAATTCTTATCCTCCTGCCAATTAAGATCGCGAAAGACAAACTTGCCAAAATCAAACGACTGACGGGGCGTACCAATGGCCTCTAGATCCAGTTCTTGGTGATATCTGAAAGGGTCATATTGCCCATAAAACAGATAAAAAATATATGGTTGTGCATGGGGGGTGTCAATCACTACTTTTTCAAAATCTTGTTCTTTTTCCATCACCATGGGCACAATCAGGTCAAAGCCAGGCTGCCAATTTGGGGTATCGCGGTGGACAAGCTGTACCTGGGTGGAATCAAAAACATAAATTGCTCTGGTTAATAAAAATACGTAGACAAGCCCATAAATTCCCATTTTTAAAAATTTACTCTTGGGAGAAATAACATTTACAAACTCAACCATGCCTATGGCAATAAGGATGCTAAAGACCAAAAAAAGCGTCAAGGTGCGCCCCGGCTGAAACCAATTCCAGGTCAGGGCCGCGGGGATCGGCGAGATGCAAAGCAGGGCAAGCAGGTATTTGTTTTTAAGCTTGACAACAAGATAATACATACCCACAAGCCAGGGGGAAAATTCAAAAGGATGGAAAATTGAATTGCCGGCAAGAATGGTTGCGGGTTCCAAGGGCTCGCGCACAAAAAGATTCGTCGGGGAAAAATAGGCCATATAGCGCCCCACCAGCTCCCAAAGCATCTGGTAAAACGGATTAACAAAAATCCACTCCTTAAAATTTGATGGCCAACCCGGCCAAAGGGAAAAAATGTGGGTAGAGCCGGCGCGGGCAAACATCTGGCCTTTAAAAACAAAATAGGCAAAAAGCAAACACCAAGCTCCGATAATACCCATGGAAACGCGCCTGAATCTAGGCGGTATTTTTGTCAAACACTTATAATCACTGGCCAACAAAAATGCCACAAACATGGGTACAAACAGTTTATTGGCATTATATGTAAACCAGGAAAAGCCAATAAACATGGATGACAGGACCATAAGGTGGGGTCTAGTTTTGCCATAAAGATAAAACAAAAAACTTACAAGCAGGAATAACAAGGCAATATTTGCATCATGGTAAACGCGCGATAGATGCACAGACCAAGGCTCAATAGCAAACAGACTTGAGGCAGTTAAGGCAAGGCTGTCTTTTCGAAAAAGCATTTTCACTAAAAAATAAATAAGGATTATATTGACTGATCCCAAAATAGCCGATGGCAATCGCACAGCGGTTTCGGTTAAACCAAAAAAGTAGATAAATGGAACCATCAAATAACTGGGAAGGGCTGATTTGTATTCATCAAATGAGCGCGTAAAAACGGGCAGTTTAACTCTATATTCGTCCTTAGCCGTTTGCATGAGCGAATAAGCATTGTATCCCCAAGCGGCTTCATCCCAGTTTAGAGTCGGGGGTGACTCGGACAATCGATACAAGCGAAGCACTGCTCCGATTAAAAATATCAATAGTAATAAGCACAAACTTAGTTTTTTCTTCATTTACTTTTAACCAGCCACAGCCCACCTTTAATTTCTTCATCCGGTACAATGTTTGCTCCAAACTCTTCAGGAAAACCAATCCAGATTTGCCCGACATGCTTTTCTTCTTTTTGAAAGTCAAACGAGCGGAAGCTTACATTGCCAACGGTCTCAATTCTTTGCCTACCATCGGTAGTGGTTATCCCGAGCCTTCGTGTGTGATAAAAATTTTCTTTATTGACTTGTTCATAAAACAAATAAAAATAAGCATTTTCTCCAAGTCTATCCGTGACTATCACCTGGTTATGGGAAATTTCCGTATTTGCCAAAGACTTCCAAATTTCCCAATTTGCCGACGCCAAATGGGTTTGCCAGGGCTTGTTTATAAAACTATGCAGGAAATTTGAATAAGAAAAAAACAGAAGCAACAAAAACGCAGCCGCAAAGGCTTTTTTTATTTTAATGCGATTTACTACCTGCCAATAGGCCAGCAAAATCATAGGCAACAATACCGGAAATGCCTTGATACCCCAGAAAAAATATCCCGCAAATACAAACAAACAAAAAAGCTTTGTCTTTTGCTTAGTATTATTAAATAAAAGATATAGGCCGTAAAGCAAAATGGGTATTTCCCAAAAAAACATCCAGGGCAAAGGGCTTGCGTCTATGCTTTCTTTAGCCAAAATGGTACTTGCTTTATCAAAGCTGGTAAGGCTTTCAAAATCCAGAAGCTTTGCACTCCACAAAGCAAACCTGCGGATTAAAAAGCTTGGCTTGTTGTAAAACAAACGATTAAAATTAAAGCTGTCTGTAATTAAGGGCGAATCGTGAATGACGCCATAAGATAAATTGTTTTCAAGCACAAAAATATAAGAACTAGGATGAATAAACTTCAAAACACTTGTTTGATAAATAAAACTGCCCAGCGAGGTTGAAAAAACTAATGCCAGAATGGCTGCCGGCCACAACAAAAAATACGGCCGCTTGATAGCAAGCCACAGGCTCAACAAAAAGATAAAAATCAAGTTATAAAAAGAGGCAAAAAACAAAGGTACTAGGAGAACAAATAATTTTTTAAATTTATTTTCCAGAAATGCCTTAAAAATAAACAGATAAATACCCACAGAGATTGCCAGGCCAAAATTATCGCTGCTTACGCGCAAAAAGGCTATGAGTATGGCCAAAAGCAAAACTAAATAGGCTTTCTTTTTTTTACCTCCGGGGATGACTTGAGCCACTTTCCATGCTGCCCACAAGGAAAAAATGCCAGCAAGCAAGTTCGGCAAGCGGACAGCAAAAGTGTTTAAACCAAATAAAAAAATGCTTATAACTTTTGCATACACGCCCAATGTGGAAACATAATAATTGTCCGTCGGATAAAAAAAATGAAACTCGCACAAAAATGCTGTATAGGCTTCTTTGACCTCTTCATAAGACAAAGGATAATTCAGATTCATTTTACTTTGTACACCTTGATCTGGTCGCTTGCAAAAATCTCCTCGATCCCCAGCTGCGACTCACCTAAAACCGCCCGCTGGCCGGCAAGCCAATAAATATAGGAAATATTATTTTCTCTTAAAAATCTATACGAAAAGGCAGGATCATGACTTTTTTGCCAATCCTCCACCATGTGCCTCCGCTCATCCCAGGGATAGCCGGTAATAGTTAAATTCATTCCATCTACCAAAAATACCGGCTATTGGGAAAATGCCGATACATAATCGCTACTAATATACGCATATAGCGGTATAGGTGGCTCTAGCTTATCTTTAATCAAGGGATCATAAGGATAAGTCAAAACCACGCCTTCGGGCTCGTTGGCCAAAAACTGCAAGGCCTCTAATTCATCTTTTGGCAAAGTCGCGGGCGGGACTTGCGTCAGATAGTGATATTTCAAAGTTGCAAGACTTGTGGGAATTGTAAAGCCAATAATTAAAAACGATAATATAAGCGCCTTTTTACCGGACAATCCTTTAATAAGTGAAGCAGTAAAAAGACCACTAAAGATGGCCAAAAAAAACTGGGCATAATAAAAAAATTGGATGGTATTCCACGGAGTTCCTTGCTGCAAAAACAAGCTCGGCACTATAATGCCGCCCAAGATAATCAACAAAGAAATCAAGCTTTCCATTTGAATAAGATTGCGTTCTGAAGAAAAAAAATACAAAAAACCCACAACCCGAGTCACCATGTTCCCTACCACAAAAATCACAAAGGCGATAATTTAGGCAGTCAACAAAT
>CAZSLA010000033.1:0-5717 GCA_964607795.1 uncultured Gammaproteobacteria bacterium | reverse complement strand
ATGCGGCAAGCGTGAGGCTACAATCTCTGGCATAATTTGCAAAGAATAGATGCTGGGATTTTGACCGAGAAATTGCTGGAAAGGAGCGATAATTAATAAAAGCGGGATGCCCAAGGCTACCGTGGCGTGGGTAAAAAACCACCAAGCATGGTTAAAGTATTCGAAGTTGCCTTTAAAGATGGCATAAAATAGCTCACGGCTTCGGGTCATCCAGATGATTTCATCTGGGTAAATCGTCGTTGCACCCAAGTCGTATAGGCGCGGCAAGAAAACAAAGACCAATAAAATCACGGTAAGAATAGAATTAGATGTTAGTTTTTTTGATTTTAATTGCATAAATAATTATTAATATGATCGTTGCGCCAGTAATGGTCAGTCCTAGTACAAATTCTTTGGGAAAATAATAAAGCCTGAGTACTTTGGCATTTTGGGCAATTTGTACGCTTCGTTGTGATATTTCAGTTTCGGTAACAGGAATTTTTTGGCCATCTAAGAAAGCGTGCCAGCCTGGGGAGTAAACCTCGGACAAAATAAGTTGGCCCGAAGTTTGGCCATTAAAATCATAAGTTAATTTGTTCGGGGTGATGGTGATTTTGTCAGGCTCAGTGCCATCAGCAAAGTATGCCCGGGGCTTGGTGAGCTGGTTTTTATATATTTTAAAACCATTTATTTCATTGACTAATGTAAGGTTTTTGTCGGTCAGAGGATGAGGGGAAACCACAAACTCCACGGAATATTCAGCTAGATAAATTGCTTGAGGGTCGAGCTGTTCTGAGTAAGTAATCCAGCTAGGTGGAATTGATAGATCATATTTATCGTGCCAAAATGTACCCACGGTTACCTTTGACCGTCGATAGTAATTATTTTGCACCAAAGTACCATAGCCTTCTAGCAATTCTATGTTGTGGCTTGCAGCTTTGTTGTAGTTTAAACATTTTGTAGTACAAAATACGCGTTCGTTTGTGACGTGTTTTTGCAAATAGGAATAAACTGCCTCAGGTGCTTTGTTGGTGTCGATGTTAATAGGCTTAATTATTCTTCCCCAAAACAGAAGTGATATTTCGGCTACCGCGAGGATGGATAAGGCTGCTCCCATTCTCGGTTTATTTTTATATATAACTTGAAAACCTTGAGCTGCCGAGACGGAAACAACCACTACGGGTATAAACCAAACTCTAGTCATTACGCGCAAAAGTATAAAAAATTTACTGTGCATGAGTAGCGGGTATATGGGTGAGGCGTTTGCTAGGGCAATTAATACAACAACAGGCGCTGTTAAAAGTGTAGTAATTTTGAACCTTTTGTTGCTGTGCCACCAACCAATTCCAGCCAAAGCTAGGCTAAAAAACCCCAATGAAATATATTTTTCAGTATCAATGCTCCAGATTGAGTGGGACTTTAGCAAAAAAGGATTTATACTGGCCCTAATAAATTCCCATTTTGAACGCCACACAGGGTAAATCTCGGGGTAATTCAGGAGAAATTGCCTGTTTGTTTGATTCTGCCAGGTAAGTTGCGGTAAAAAGGCTATGGCAATAAGGCCAAAAGAGATAAGCACCCCCAAAATAAAAAGGGGGGCATGCGACAAAAAAAGTTTTTTATTATTTGCGGCCACTAAATACACAATAGGAGCCACAATGGCTGCAAGCATAAAGGTGGGTGTGTGAGTGTAAAAAAGTCCGGCCAAAAAAATAGCCATGCCAAGAGAAAACAGGCGCTCTTTTTGGACCCCCAGCTTGATTATAAAATATGCCAGCCAGGGTAAATAGGCCCAGGAGTAAATCAGGCCGATGTGGCCGGCTTCAAAATAAGCCCCAAGCCTAGGCTGAAATAAATAAATAACAGCTCCTAAGTAGCTTGCCTGTGGGCTTAATTTAAAGTGCCGACGAAGTAGCACAAAAACTCCCAAAGCTCCAGTATAAATATGCAAAAACGCGAGTAATAAAAAGGCCGGCTTGTGGGGCAAAAAAAGATGCAGGATATTTGGCAAGTAAAAAATTGGAGCCTGCGGGTCTGTGACCAGGGGAGTGCCTGAAAAAATGCTCGGGTTCCAAAGCGGCGGCGTGTGATAAGTGAGAATCGCATGTTTTGTGGTAGTGATTAAGGGCAAAAAAAAGTTGCTAAGATCGTTTTGCCGAGCCAGAAAAAAATCGGGGTAAATTATAAGCGGAAGCATGGCAGTGGCAGTCAAAATAAAAATAGTAGCTATAAAATGAAGTAAAAATGAGGGTTTGTTTGCCATTGATTGTGCCTGAATTATGGTATCATATTAAAGATGAAGATATTAAGCGTTGCCTTTAGTTTGTTTTTGTTGCTTGCATTTTTTCAGCCGGCACTGGCTCAAGACAGTGCCTACGGCATCGCTTTTGAAAAGATCAATCCAGTCGATCGCGGCGATTATATGGTCAAGCGCGCCAAAGAAAAGTTCAAACTTTTTGTTATATCAGTTAAACCAAAAGCCAAGGCTGCTTTTTACCATGAACTTGTGCAAAGGCGCTTTAGTGAGCTTGTGTATGTGGTTGAAAGTAAAGACGAAAGCCAGATTGAAAGAGCTTCAAACCGCTATTTTACCACGGTTGGGCAGATGGCTGAGTATGTAGAAGGCAAAGACTGGGAAATAAAAAACGCGATGAACGAGACGCTTGAGAGCCAAATTGCACTTCTCCCGAATCTCATTGAAAAATATCCAAGCGAAAGCGCGGGCTGGCTTTTATTGAGGCAGGATCTCGAGTATGCACGCCAGTTTAAAGACCGGCTCTAGGTTATGGAAAAAATCACTTCATATATAACTTTTAGCCTGTTTTTGGGGTTGTTTATTTTTGGGGCTGTTGTAGTAGAAAGCGGCCACGCTGGTCTTGCCATACGGATTTTTAATAAAGCTTTTTGGGTATTGGTAATACTGGTTCTTATTGTAAAAGTAAATTATGCGAAAAAATAGATATGCCGTTTTGACTTTGACCCTGCTGGTGCTTTTATTTTTCCGAAGTTTATTTTTTGGTGGACATGTTTCCTGGGGTGACGCGCCTTATTATTTTCAAGATGAGTTTAATGCCAATGTTGCCGCTTTTTTTGCCTGGAGCCATGAGGGAGCAAGTTTCGGCGGGGTGAATATGCTTGTATGGCTTGAGCCCTTGGTTGGTGTGGTTAGTCTTATCTCAAGCGTATTAAGTTTGGACAGTAACACGGCGCTTTTGGCCTTTTTTTATCTGCCTGCCATTTTCTTGGCAACTGCTACGTCTTACGTTTTTGCCCGCTTTCTGGGAATAAAAAAAGCATACTTGGTAAGCCTGCTATATGTCTTTAACACTTATTTTTTGTTACTTGTAGACGGCGGCCAGTTGGGGGTTATGCTGGGCTATGGCCTTTTTCCCTTCACTGTTTTGGCCTTGTTTAATCTGCAAATCAAAAAGCTCGGCTCCATCGCGTTTGCTTTACTGGCTCTTCAGGCATTAACTTTTGCCGAGCCGCGCTTGAGTCTGGTTGCAATTATTGTATCTGCACTTTATCTAATTTTTACCAAGCCGGTGAATGTGCTAGCATTTGTTCCTTTGGGCTTTTTTATGGCTCTTTTTAATGCTTACTGGCTTTGGCCTTTGACAAAAATTGGTACTAACTCAATAAATCTGGCAGTTAGTGAACTTCAGACTTATTCTTTGATAAACGGACTGACGCTTTACCAGCCATTATGGCCGAATAACCAATATGGAGTCGTCAGCTATCCTGGTGTTATTTTTTGGCTCTTGGCTTGTCTGATTTGGCTTTTTTTGCTACAAAAAAACAAATATAAAAGTTCTCCCATCCCCTTTTTGCTTTTAATTTGCATATTTTTGTTAAAGGGGACAACCGCGCCTTTTGGGAATTTATATCAATATTTTCTTGGCCTGCCTTTAGGGTCCGCTATGCGTGACTCCAGCAAATTTTTTGCACCTGTAATTATATTTTCAGGGATATTGATGGCAAGTTTTGGGGATAAAATAAAAAATAAAAATTATGAAATTCTGACAGTTGTTGTAGTAGTAATTTCTGTATTGCCAGCTATTGGAGGATTGCGCCATGCTTTATCCGGCCGTTCTCATCCGCAAGAGTTTTTTCAGATAGCAGAGCTTGAGGCGCGCGAGCCGGAATTTACAAAAACTCTGTGGTTTCCCGGGGTTTACCCCATATCTTTTGAATCCTCCAAGCATCAGGCCATTAATGCCTTTGAACTTGACAGCATTGACATTTTTGCCATGAATATTACAGGGACCCGAGACCTTATGAATTTTATGTCAAGCAGTGACAGCAGTTATTTATTGCGAAGCCTTGGCATAAATAGAATTGTTCTGGCCAAAAACCATAGAAAGCTTGCTTTGGATAGTGAGGAGCTTTTGGAATGGGAAAACCTGGAGGCGGCAATTAACAATAATCAAGCGTTTTTCCCGTTAAGTGGGCGGCATTATAAATTACTTAATGCCAAGCCACCGCTTTATAAAACCCATGTGCTTCATATTTTGCCGGATTACCCTGAAAGTTTTGAAAATTTGGATGAGGGAGCTGTCGCGTTTTTGTCAGACGGCAAGTTTGATACAAAAGTCTTGGATTCAGCACCATCTGGATCAGTAGTTATAGAAGGGACAGAACTTGACCTTGCAATGAATCTTTTGCAAACCAAAATAACCCCCCTGCCTGTAAGTGGGTGGGCTAAGTATAGGCCTGAGGAGCGCTTAACCTGGCAATACCAACTTATGATCCGCGGCATGGCCGTCAAAGCTTTTGATTTTGGCGTAGGAATGAGCTTTTCTGAAAACGCGGGCGAAGAAATTGAAATTGATAAAAACGGCGATGTTTTGGCGCTTCGGGCAGCTTTTAGAGATGAACAAAGCAGGCTCGTTCTTATGGATGGGGACAGAAGGGAAGAAATTAGTTCCAGCAGTCCAGATAAATTTGCCTGGTATTTTTTTGATGTACCTTACGATTCCGATAAAGTAAAGTTGGTAAATGGCGGCGGGCTCGTGGCAATAAACGGCTATGCATGGCTTGAAGCCAGTGAATTTGAAAATGCGCTCGCTCGGGCCGATCTTTACAAAGAAAAGTTTGCACAACCACAAAAAGACCGTCTATATAAGCTTAATTACGAGCAAGTAAGCCCTGTGGAATATCGTGTGCCTCGGGCGCCGGGCAATTGGCTTATGTTTTCAGACAAATACAATCCACTTTGGCAGATTGATAATAAAGCTCATTTTGTGGCTTTGGGTAATTTTAATGGATATTTACTGGATGAGCGGGAGATAGAGCTTAAGTTTACAGGCCAAAAATATCTTCAAACGGGCATGATTATAACTTTCTTTGGCTATGGAGTTGCTTTGATTGCTATTATTTACTTATGGACAAGAAAACCGCCGAATTAAAAAGCCTATTGTTGTCTCAAACCGCCAAAGACACATCTGTTTTGTTTTTGGGTAATGCAATAAGCTCTGTTTTGGCAATTATGTTTACGGTCATTGCCGCCCGTGCCTTGGGTCCGGAAAACTGGGGAATTACAGCAGGCATTATATCATTTATAGTTATTATGGAGTCGGTTGGCGATTTTGGGTTGGGAGCAAGTTTATTTAGATTTGCCTCACACCGAGTAGCTGATCTCAAATCAAAAAACGGCGATAAGCTGGTGTATAATAGCTTTGCAGTTAGACTAATAAATACATGTGTTCTTTTTGTCGTGCTTCTGTCACGATCTCTCT
>CAZSLA010000032.1:0-6546 GCA_964607795.1 uncultured Gammaproteobacteria bacterium | reverse complement strand
CAAACAAAACAGTGGCAGTGGTTACCAAACAGGGTGGGTGGTATATGTTGGTTTCTGGGTATCCATTTTAGAGTCTATTGCTAAGGACACTGAAGGGGTGTTATCCTTTTTTGCCAGAAAATTTAGTTTGGCTTTATCGTATCCTCTTGACTTTTGGGTTTTTTATGTATTAAATTAATATTATTAATTTGGGTTTTATATGGGTAGCGAAAAAATTAACGAGCCGGTTTCAGTTTCACTTTTATCAGACTATCGGACCCACAGGATAGTCCCCATGCGTTTTTTGTGGAAAGGGCGTGATTTCAGGATAGAGAGGGTTGGTCTTCACCACGTTTTTACCGAGGGCAATGTTTTGTACCACGTTTTTTCGGTTGTCAGCGGCACAACCTATTTCAGGCTGGTTTTAAATGCCCGCACACTTTTCTGGCGGCTTGAGGAGGTGGGGCCTTATGATTGAGGACTTTAATTCCGCGCCTCCCAAAACTATGTATATTGATCTTAATTCCTGCTTTGCCTCGGTGGAACAGCAGGCAAACCCCAGGCTTCGGGGGCGCCCCCTGGTGGTTGTAGCCTATCCCACGGGCGGAGGTTGCGTTTTAGCGTCCTCGGTTGAGGCCAAAAAACTGGGTATAAAAACCGGTATGCGTGTGGGCGAGGCAAAAGTACTTTGCCCCGCGCTTTTTGTCCTTGAGCCAGATCCTCCAAAGTACCGCTTTGTACACGAAAGGCTAAATATCTTGCTTTCCGGGTATTCAAGCAATTTAGTGTCCTGCTCAATTGATGAGTTTGTGGTTCACTTTGATGAGGGGTACTCCCCTTTTTTAAGGCAAAAAACAATGTTTGAGCTTGGGCGGGAAATCAAGCGGCGGATAAAAAGTGAAATTGGCGATTATTTGACAGTTTCCATAGGTATCGGACCAAACCGTTTTTTGGCTAAAGTGGCTTCAAATTTAAAAAAACCGGATGGGCTTGAGGCTATAGATATAAATAATTTTGAAGCGGTTTATAAAAAACTTTCTCTTATTGACCTTCATGGAATCAACAAAAGAAACGCCCTTCGTCTTAACGCCCAGGGTATTCATAATCCATGGGATTTTTACCGGGCGCCTTTGTGGAAATTAAAGGCCGCTTTTGTTTCAATAGCGTCGCGTTTATGGTATATGCGGCTTCGGGGCTGGGAGATAGACTCTCAGACCTTTAGCCGAAAAAGCTACGGCAATTCTTATGCTTTACCAAAAAGCGCGGGCACCCTGGAGGAGCTTTTGCCTATCCTTCAGAAATTGGTGGAAAAAACGGGATTTCGGATGAGGGAGGCCGGTTACCAGACGCAAGGGGTGCATGTGGGACTTTGGTTTCGCGACCAAAGCTTTTGGCATAAAGGCATAAACCTTGAGCGCGCCTTTTGTGATTCACGCGATATTTACAGATCCATGTGCGCGCTTTTATACCAGTGCCCAAAGATAAAGCCGGTTCATACCCTTTCTGAAACCTGTTTTAATCTAAAGCCGTATAAAAATACCCAGCTTGAGCTATTTGAGGATATCCCAAAAAAAATAAAAATAGTAAGCGCGCTTGACCGTGTTAATGACCGCTGGGGTATGTTTACAGTTGGACCGGCCCAGATTGTAAAGGCTCCGCGGGCCGTGCAAGATAGAATCGCTTTTGGCAAGTTAAGCTTAAAAAATGTTTACGCTGTCCCCTACCGAAAGACCGTGCCTTTGGGAAAAGCCGGCGTTGACTTCTAATACATAATTTATGGGTTCCGCGGGGGTAAATAGCTTAAGCGCCTCATCCGCTGTGCCAGTCTCGGGAGGGTTAACGTTTTCATCTATTTGAATGATTTTTCCTTCATTGATCCAAATGATGTCAATAGCAAAGCTCATGTCCTTCATCCAAAAGCGTGGCCTGGATTTCTGGTGAAAGACAAAAAGCATGCCGCGATCCTCGGGGATGTTTGGGAAAATGGCAAGCCCGCGGGAGCGCTCCTGTGGGTCATCGGCCAGTACTGCCTTGATGGCTAGATCATTTATCAAGACCGTGGTTGTGAATTTATCCTCGGGCTCAGGAGTGGGGATGGCTTCGGCGCTATTATAAGTGCTTGCAGCTTGGTTTTTTTGGATGGCAGACAGATAAAGAATCAAAACCACAACAAAAACAATCGATGGAATAAACAATAAAAAGATATAAAAGTTTTTAAGCCTTGCGGGTTTATGAACATGCAAATTTTCACTTTCCATTATTTATGTATAGCAGTTTTGGAGGGCTTGTGCCAGAGGTGGGAGTCGCCGTGCAGCACAATTTACACTCCTCGACTCACGGCTCGGGCACGAGCGTGCGAGTGCCAGAGGTGGGAGTCGAACCCACACGCCCGTAATGGGCATACCGCCCTAAACGGTAAGCGTCTGCCGATTCCGCCACCCTGGCTTAAAATGTATTATACTACAAAAAAGAAACCCCATGAGTTGCGCAAAGCGCTTTCTCACGGGGCTCTAAGCTGAATTCCAACGCTTACCAGGTAAGAACGAGGTTTGCCTCGGAACGTAAGTAGTATTATAATTAATACTTATAGGATTGTCAACTTTTGTTTATCTTACTTGCTTTTTTTTGGCTAGAATAAAAATTGACGGCCCGAAAAAAAATTTGGCCAGGGGAAGTTGAAGGACTTTCTCAATGGCTATGAGCGTTTCCAAGGGTAGATTTTTTTTCACTTTTGGGCTTCGGATGTTGCTTACCGAGCGGATAGAGATTATTTCAAATCTGTTGTCTTTGAGGCATTTTATAACGCTATCGGGGTGATAATTCATAAAAGGCAGAGTCCTGTCTTTGATATTTTTGGGCGAGCGTTTGTCACTGGGGAAAATGTCCAGGGGGTATGTGACATTCCCCTGGATGATATTTTTTAAAAGGGCCTTGCCATGGAGCTTGTTGGGAAATTCCAAAATAATGTGCTCCCCGGGGCGGACAAATTGGCATACAATTTGAATGGCTTTTTCAGGCTCCTTCAGGTGATGAAGCACCCGCACCATTACGACCAGATCGACGCTATTTTTTCTGATTTTGCCGGGCAAGTTTTCTATGCTTGCCTGAATGATTTTGGTTTTAGCGGTAAAGCTTTGCTGTTTTTTAATAAGTTTGAGATTCCCACGCAGGGTTTTTAGAAGGCTCGCTGAAGGATCAGTGAAAATTACGCGCTTGGCACGGTTAATGTAGCTTGGGGTAATGCGACCATAGCCACAACCCACATCTGCAATCGTGCCCAATTTTTTGAGCTTACCTAAAAACTCTTTTAAGGCATAAAGTTCGCTTTGATGCTCGTAGTCTCTGCCCTTCCAGTAGCCTTCGTAGTCGAAGCTATCGTAAGCTGCGGCCATAGCCTAGTTTACTCCATTTGCTGCATAAAGCCACCTACGCCCTTTGCCCAGGACCCTTCTGGAGAATGAGGCACCCATTTGCTCATGATCTCCTCCACGGTTATTAGCCCTTTGTTTCTGTATTCTTCTTTTAGACCCGTGGCCACGGCATTGATCGATGTTTCAAAGTCGGAAAAACCCAAAGAGCCTTCGCTATGGATCCCCCAGCCCCAGCAGTTGTGCGAGTCCGGTGGAATGCGTTTGCAGAGGTTTGATTCCTGCTGGGCAATGGCCACCAAAAGCCTGAAATCAAGTCCATTTCTGTCTGCGGCTTCCACCAGATAATTAGCATAAGGCTCCAGAGGCGAGCCGTACCTTTTGAGGTAATTTTTGATAATTATTGGGCGGGCATCCACAAACTCGAGCTTAGTTTCCGCAACCGGGGCGGAGCTTGGGAGCGAAGCATAAACTGAGACTCCACTTTGGGGAGATTCAAATAAATTATGGCCGCTCGCGGCGAGCACTTGGGGCTCGGCGGGCTTTGAGGGCATATTAAACAGAGCATAAAGGCTCGTAATCAAGGCCACCGGAGTGAGGGTAAAAAACGTAATGATCAATAGTAGGCCTTTGCCGGTTTCCTTTTCCATAGATAGTTATTAAAAATCATGCCACAGATCAATCAAGCAAGTCAACTTTGGCAAAATATTGAGCGGGACGAGCCCGGGGAAATATACACCGTAAGTTTCGAGAGTCCGAGCTATCATGCTCTGGCTGATGCCTTGCGCGTTTTTCAGCGCAGGTGATCACCACAAGCCTGGGATAAGCACAAAATACTTACTCAGGCTTTTTGTGATCCCGGGTGGATTCGAACCACCAACCTGCCGGTTAAGAGCCGGATGCTCTACCATTGAGCTACGGGACCCCGGTGCCCCCGCGAGGAATCGAACCTCGAACGAGTCCTTAGAAGGGACCTGTTATATCCGTTTAACTACGAGGGCGCTTGTTTATTTTTATCTTTGAGCTGGAAGGCGTACTTAGCTCGAACCTATCAAAGTATATCACGCAAGAGTTAGGTTTAGAACTTTCAGTTTTAAAAGACCACCTTGGTATGTCCAGCTTCGTATTTGCATAGGTAATTATACTTAATAGCTGCTAAAATTTCAGTAAATCCTATGAATCTGACTGAACATTTTAAGTTGGGTATAAAAAACAATAGAAACTTCGTTGAGGCCTTGAAAATAGTTCAAAATAACATTGTTGGTGGAAATATTTGGGTGATAGGCGGTGCGGTCTACAGGAGTATCGTAAAAAGCCTAGACAACCCAGTGATGGAGGAAAATTTTGATTTCGACTTTATAGTTGAGAAGCCAGTCGACACTGAAAAGATTTCTTTACCTTCGGGTTGGAAATTAGTTGAGACCGGACTTGGCGAGCCAAGATTTGTTGAAGGTAACAAACAAATTGATTTTGTGTTCATTGATAATTCCGTAAATCTGCCGGACAAGAAAGGAGTAAATAAAATGACTACCCAAGAAAAGATTGAGAGTTACTTCAGACACGTAATGCTTACGGTTCAAGCAATTGTTTATGATGTAGATGCAGATAGAGTATATGGAGAATTAGCTAGTTTAGCTATAAGGAAAAAACTGATAGAAACTAACAATCTTGATGAATGTATCAGTTTTTGTAAAAGAAGAAAAATATCTGTAAGAGAATTTTTCAGAAGAAAAGCAGATAGTTTAAACTTCAAAGCGATTTATCCTACATTTAGTGGGGGTATTCACGAGGAAGAGACGGTTCGGTTTTATGATCGATATACACGGGAGTACGAAAGAGTGGGAGGTTATAGAACATTTATTTCTGATCATTTAAACAGAGAGATGAGGACTTTCGTCAGCGCATTGCCCGGGAAGAAGGTTTTGGATTTAGGATCGGGTCCTGGGCGGGACGCGTTGTTTCTGAAGAGAAAAGGACTAAATCCTCTTTGCGTTGATCTTTCATCAGAAATGGTAAAGCAGTGCAAAAGGAAGGGTCTTAAAGCTCGTCAAATGGATATTGAAAATCTGGATTTCAGAAATGAATCCTTTGATGGAATTTGGGCTTATGCTTCGTTAGTCCATATTCCAAAACAAAGGATTTACAACTCCATAGTCAGAATTAGAGAGTTGTTAAAACCAGAAGGCCTTCTTTTTTTAGGAATGGTTGAAGGCAGGAGAGAAAAAATATACGAAAGTAAAACCAAGCCAGGCATAAAGAGATTTTTTTCATTATATACAAATCGTGAGTTGCAAGATATCCTGCGTGAATATTTTGAAATAGTAGCTTTTAAAAAGTTTACAACTTCAAACAACCAAACTTACTTGAACTATATTTGTCAAAAGGATGAATGATTTTAGGTTTGGTTCCCATTTCTAAATCTAAATTTTCAAGGTTGGTGGATCTTTCTAAAAATAGTCTGGCTCGAACTCGAAAATAGGGTAATTTTAAGGCTAGAATTGGGAAAGGTTTAATTTAATTCCGGTTTGGAGCGGCGGATGGGATTTGAACCCACGACCTTCTCCTTGGAAGGGAGACATTCTACCACTGAACTACCGCCGCTTTTTAGCCGCGAGTTCAGTGGCCAAGCTATGCTTACCACTGAACTACCGCCGCGTCGCCTCAATTATACTACGATTCTATTAGAACGGCTATGTTTTTTCGTCCGGATAAGTATGGGGTATATCCGAAGAAGGCTGATAACCGGTATCACAATTATCCGGCCACCAAAAATCTTCTCTGCCGGAAAGCACGTGCCTCGTGAATTCAAAAAGCATATTCCTATCTTCGTAGGTGCCAGCAGGTAAATTGCCCTATGCGCTCCTGCCTAAGCTTAAGCACTAACACGCGCGCTTGCGGAGCTTCGCTTTCCGCGGGAGTGGGAAAATAAATAACCCCACTAGTCTTTTGGAGAGATTGCACGTTACGCCGGTTGTAATTGTTTGTCTTTGAGGCTTTTTAAAACGTATAGAAATACATTGCGAGCACCAGGTGCTGAGGACAGGAATCGAACCTGTATCCGACGCTCTTCAGGCGCCTGCCGTGACCAACTTGGCTACCTCAGCGAGTATTTATATTAAAACAAAAAAACCAGTAAAGCTCAACTTATGTTTGGGTGGTCGCGCAAGGACTTGAACCTTGGGCCTCGGCTGTATAAAAG
>CAZSLA010000031.1:0-7403 GCA_964607795.1 uncultured Gammaproteobacteria bacterium | reverse complement strand
GATGGTGATAAATTCCTCACTTCCGCAGTCCTCTTCACGCACAATCACGTCGTGGGACACGTCCACCAGCCGGCGCGTCAAATAGCCCGCATCCGCGGTCTTGAGGGCCGTATCCGTCAAGCCCTTTCTGGCCCCGCGCGAGCCGTTTACATATTCAAATACAGACAAGCCTTCGCGGAAATTGCCCTTGACCGGAAGCTCAACCACCTTGCCCAAAGGGTCCACTACAAGGCCAATCATGCCCGAAAGCTGCTTGATCTGCTCGCGCGAAGTGCGGCCAGCCTTGGCATCAATAACAATCCGTACAAGCCCGTTGGGATCCACAATATCCCAAGTCTTATCAGCAATTTCTTCGGTAGTTTCGATCCAAACCGTCTGGGTCAAGCGCTTCTTTTCTTCAGCAGTGATCAAGCCCAGGGCAAAATTGTGGTCTATCTCGGCCACACGCACGTCCGCATCGGCCAAAATTTTATCTTTTTTAGGATTAATCACAGCATCTGTGATGCTGAAGGACAAGCCGGACAGGGTACCGCCGCTAAAGCCCAAATCTTTGACATTATCAATAAGATCCACCAACTGCTCATGGGTAATTTTACCAAATGCATTATCAACCAAGTCTTTGATTACGTCCGAGCTTACATTCTCATTTACATATGAAAACTCCGGAGGCAAAATGGCATTGAACATAATCCGCCCCACAGTAGTTGCAATAATTTCGCCGTTTATGCGCGAGCTTATTTCCTGGCGCAGACGGATCTGACCGGTTTGGTAGGCGCAAATAGCCTCGCTGGCATCGGCAAAAACGGTTTTACTAGGTGCAAGCGTCTCGTCCAGGCTCGTGAGATAATAAATGCCCAAGGCTATCTCCTTGCTTGCCGGAGCCGCCATTGGTGAGCCGTCTGCTGGGCGGAGCAAGTTTTTATCCGACATCATAAGTTCCTCGGTTTCGCGGATCGCACTTTTAGATAAAGGCAAATGCACGGCCATTTGGTCGCCGTCGAAATCTGCATTAAACCCCTTACACACCGCTGGATGAATGCGGATAGCATTGCCTTCGATTAGAACCGGATAAAATGCCTGGAAACCGAGTTTATGCAATGTCGGTGCGCGGTTGAGCATCATCGGGTGGTTTTTGGTAATTTCTTCCAAAATGTCAAAAACCTCCGCCGGCCTGCGTTCAAGCAAGTTTTTGGCAGATTTGACGTTCGGGGCGATGCCTCGGGAAATCATCTCCCGCAGAACAAACGGCTTGGCAATTTCCAAAGCCATTTCTTTGGGAATACCGCACTGGTTGAGTTTTAGTTCAGGCCCGACGACTATCACCGAGCGGCCTGAATAATCCACGCGCTTGCCCAAAAGATTTTGCCTAAAGCGACCTTGCTTGCCTTTAAGCATGTCCGAAAGCGAGCGCAAAGGCTGACGACCGCGGCCGCGGCGGGTGGCTTTGCGTTGGCTTGCGTCAATCAGGGAATCGACCGACTCCTGAAGCATGCGCTTTTCATTACGAAGGATGATCTCTGGCGCTCCCAGGCTGATCAAGTGCTTGAGCCGGTTATTGCGGTTGATAACGCGGCGATACAAATCATTCAAATCGCTCGTAGCAAAGCGCCCACCCGAAAGCTGGACCATGGGCCGAAGATCAGGCGGAAGAACCGGCAAAATCTTCACCACCATCCAGGCGGGATTAATCTTAGCAACGCGCATGCCATCGACGATCTTCAAACGCTTCGTAAGCTTTACATACCGGGGGCCGCGGCCCTTGAGCTCTTTTAATTCTTCTCTGATTTCTTTGGAAATCTCATCCAGATTAAGGCCGCGAAGGGCTTCCA
The DNA here is from genome assembly GCA_964607795.1 of uncultured Gammaproteobacteria bacterium. Classification (GTDB taxonomy): domain Bacteria; phylum Patescibacteriota; class Microgenomatia; order UBA8517; family UBA8517; genus DYGT01. The sequence continues at coordinate 5,574 of CAZSLA010000031.1, read as the reverse complement.
AAATAGCCTCAGCGCCCATTCGTACCTCAATGAAGTTTGCGGCATTATGGAGGGCCAGCTGGTCGTATTCTTCCTCGCTCAAAAAGCTATACTTTTTAATGTCTTTGGCAACGCTCAAAAGCTTGTCATAGAGCTCCTCAGTGCGGGTAACAGTGGCTTTTTCTTCCTCGGAAATAGTGGTTTCTTTCTTGCGAGTCTCAAGGTCTACCTCACTCAGGGCCAGGGCTTGCTGGTCTTGGTCTTTGATACGGTTTTTAACTTTTTCCTTGCGCACTTTAACATCCTCCTTAAGAATCTGCTTGCGCTCCAAATAGGTTTGCTTGATCTCGGTGAGCTTTTCGTTTTTGATCTTATTAAGCTCACTCATGGCTTTTTTACGTCCATCCTCGTCTACTTTCATCACCAAATAACGGGCAAAATAAACCACCTGCTCAATGGCTTTAGGAGGAAGGCCTAAAAGCAAAGAAACCCTGGAAGGCGTACCTTTAAAGTACCAAACATGGACAACCGGAGCTGCAAGCTCGATGTGGCCCATGCGCTCGCGCCGGACGTGCGACTCGGTGACTTCCACACCGCATTTGTCGCAGATGACGCCTTTGTAGCGGATGCGCTTGTATTTGCCGCAGTAACATTCCCAGTCTTTGGTCGGCCCAAAAATGCGCTCGTCAAAAAGCCCGTCCTTTTCGGATTTAAGCGTGCGGTAGTTGATGGTTTCGGGCTTGATAACCTCGCCCCTGGACCAGGAGCGGATCTCATCCGGCGAAGCCAGCCTGATTTGAAGAGCCGAAAACTCCTCCAAGCTCCGAAGCTTCACCAATGGGTCTACATATTTCTTTTGCGTTTCAGGATCAATCTTGTCCTGGCCTTCTTCGTCTTTGATAAATTCTCCCTCAATATTCACTGAAAGGCCAAGCGAATTAAGCTCGCGGATCAAGACTTTAAAGGACTCGGGCACCCGAGCATCCGGGATGGTTTCACCTTTGACAATTGCGCCAAAAGCCTGAGCGCGACCGACAATATCATCGGATTTGATGGTGAGCATCTCCTGTAAGGCATAAGCGGCTTTGTGCGCTTCCAAAGCCCAAACTTCCATTTCCCCTAGTCTCTGGCCTCCCATTTGCGCTTTGCCGCCCAATGGCTGCTGGGTCACCAAAGAATACGGCCCGGTGGAGCGGGCATGGGTTTTGTCTTCGATCATGTGCTTGAGCTTCATGATGTAACCAATGCCGACCACAGTGTCTTCTTCAAAAGGCTCGCCTGTCCGGCCATCAACAAGCCTGGTCTTACCATTAACGGGCAAGCCGGCACGCTCAAGCTCGGAAGTCAAAAGCGATTCATCAAACTTGTCAAACACGGGGATGACGCCTTTGATATTTTGTTTTTGCAAGGCCCATCCCAGGTGAGCCTCCAAAAGTTGTCCCAGGTTCATGCGTGCAAGCACCGAAAGCGGGGAAATGATAATGTCAACCGGAGTACCATCTTCCATATAGGGCATGTCTTCCCGGGGAAAAACTTTGGCAATGACGCCTTTATTGCCATGGCGGCCCGCAAGTTTATCCCCCACCATAACTTTGCGAATCTGAGCGACTTTGACAATCACGCTTTTGATGACCCCCGGCCCGAGCTCATCGCCCTTGTCTTTGTCCAAAACGGATACACTCACTACGGTCCCGCCCTCGCCATGTGGCACGCGTAGCGAAGTATCCCTGACTTCGCGGGCTTTTTCGCCGAATATAGCGCGCAATAGCCGCTCTTCCGAGGTCAACTCAGTCTCGCCCTTGGGAGCAATTTTACCAACCAAAATATCATTCGGCCCAACCTCAGCGCCCACGACAACAATCCCGTCTTCGGCTAAATTAGAAAGCTCGTCTTCGGCCACATTAGGAATATCGCGGGTTAATTCCTCCGGCCCGAGTCTGGTCTCCACCATATCTGCCTGGTATTCTTTGATGTGGATGGAAGTCAACAGATCCTCCTGCACCAAGCGGCTAGAAACCAAAATCGCGTCTTCAAAACCATAGCCTTCAAAATTGGCATAAGCCACCACCAAGTTTTGGCCCAAAGCAAGCTCCCCATCCTCGCTAGCTGGCCCGTCAATTAAAAGATCGCCCTTTTTAATTTTATCGCCCGGGTTTACTGCGGGCTTTTGGTTATAAGAAGTTGACTGAGCCGTGCGCTTAAATTTATCGATTATATATGTTGCCGTTTTACCGTCGCTTGACAGCTCGGCAAGGCTGCCATCCGGCACTGCATCTACCTTTTTAGCAAGCTTTAACACAATTTTATCCGCATCTACGTACTCCACCGTGCCATCAAAATCCGAATATTCGACCAAATGCATAGAGGCCGCCACTTCCGCTTCCATGCCCGTTCCTACCACCGGAGAGCTGGGCCTAATCAACGGTACCGCCTGGCACTGCATATTACTGCCCATGAGCGCTCGATTACCGTGATCATTGGGTAAAAAGGGAATCAAAGCGGCGCTCGCGCCAAACACCTGCCGAGGAGTCAGATCAATCAAATCCACTAAATGAGCTGGACCTTCAAAAAATTCACCTTTGTGGCGGTAGGCCAAGCGTGATTCAGAAATTACGCCTTGGGCATCAATATTCATCGAGGAATGGGTAATATGGTATTTTTCTTCGTCATCAGCCGCGAGATAAACAATTTCATCCGTTACCCGCATTTTATTTTTACTGCCTTTTACTTTTTCTACTTTGCGATAAGGAGCCTCTAAAAAGCCGTGCTCATTTACCTTGGCATATAAAGCCAGATAAGTTACCAAGCCGATGTTCGGCCCCTCGGGCGAACGGACCGGGTCAATGCGGCCGTATTGCGAAGAATTAATGTCGCGGATGGAAAAGCTTGCGCGCTCGCGATTGATGCCGCCTTGGCCCAAGACTGACACACGGCGCAAATTATCTATCTGACTTAAAGGATTTGTATCATCCAAAATGGTCGACAGCTGGTTGGAGCGGAAAAACTCATTGATCGAGGCAATCAACGGCCTGGCATTAATCAGGTTTTGCGGCTGTGGCTTGTCATCCGGAGAGATTAAGCTCATCTTTTCCTTAACTGCCCGCTCCAAACGCAAGAGACCCACGCGGAAAGCGTGCGTCGCCACCAGCTCGCCCACACAGCGCAAACGCCGGTTGGCAAGGTGGTCAATGTCGTCCACTTCACCTTGGCCGTTTTGCAAGCCAATAATGTAGGCAATGGCAGAGGTCACATCCTCACGGGTCAAAACCCAGTTTTTGGGCTCATTGGCAATATTCAGGCCAAGCTTTTTATTGATCTTATAGCGGCCGACTTTGCCCAGGTTATAACGCCTGGGATCAAAAAACAAACTCTCAAACAGGTTCTGGGCATTGTCCAAAACCGCCGGCTCGCCCGGACGTATCTTTCTGTAAATTTCCAAAAGAGCTTCCTCGCGGCTCGCGGTTGCGTCTTTCTCGAGCGTGGCTTTGATGTACTGGTGTTCGCGGTCTACATCAAAGTCAGCAAAAGCCGCAAGGATCTCTTTATTCGTCTCTAGTCCCATCGCACGGATCAGGGTAGTAACCGGCAATTTTCTGCGTTTATCAATCCTTGCCCACAACATGTCACTTTTGTTTACTTCAAACTCGAGCCACGACCCATGGAGTGGCCGCACCTCGCAGCTATAAAGCATGCGGCCGGTAGTGCGATCTTGTTCACCCGCAAAATACACTCCGGGCGAGCGAACAAGCTGGTTAATGACCGCGCGCTCGATGCCATTTATGATAAAAGTCCCCGCTGAAGTCATCTGCGGCAAATTGCCAAAAAACACTTCCTGCTCCACCATTTCTCCGGTTTGTTTGTTCACCAAAGTAGTGTGGATCTTAAAAGGCACAGAATAGGTAAGGCCTTTGTCAATGGCCACCTTGGGGGGCATATTGGGCTCTTCCAAGACGTGCTCGCCCAAAATGAGCTGCCAATTTTTACCGGTGAAGTCATCGATGGGGGAAATTTGGGAAATTTCTTCGGCAATACCTTGGGATAAAAACCACTTCCAGCTTTCTTTTTGCACTAAAGACAAATCAAGCTGGGGCAAATTTTTTTCTTCTTTTCCAAAATTTTTCCGCTTTGCTTTGGCCATGCGTGGTTGGCGAAACAGTAGAAGCCTACTTCCAGTACGCCTAAAGGAAATTATATACAAGTTTATAAACTTGTCAACACGTATCTTAGCGCAAGTATCTGGCTATGTTTTGGTTGTGTTCTTCCAGGCTTCGGGCGTAGTGGATGTTACCATCCGGGTCATGCAGATAAAACCAGTAATCCGACCTCTCGGGGAACGCAACTGCCTCAAGCGAAGCAAAACCCGGGCTGGCAATCGGACTCGGTGGGAGGCCGGAATAGAGATAAACATTGTAAGGCGAATCAAGCTCCAAGTCAGTGCTTTTAGTAAGCCGTGGCCACCATTCGGCACACTCCAAAGCCCCATCTCCACAGCTCACATTTGCCATGGCATATTGCACGGCCGCATCCACCTGCAAAGGCCAACCGGCTTCCAAACGGTTAAATAAAATGCCTGCGACAATCGGGCGCTCAGCCCCGGTCAAGGTCTCCCGCTCCAAAAGCGATGCCATAATAACCCCCTCATCCAAACTAAAGCCCAGATCAGACAAAGCCTCGACCATGTCCTCGGTTACTTTTTTGCTAAAAGTATTTTCCATCATACTCACGACCGCTGTGGCAGTCACGTCCGGATCCACCAAGTAAGTATCAGGAAATAAAAAGCCCTCTTTTTCGCTACTGGCCAGTAAAAAACTAACTATAAATTCCTGGCGCTCTACGCCTTCTAATTCCAAAACATCAGCAAAAAGTGCGGGCACTTGCTCGCGCCTTAAGCCCTCGGGCACGGTCACCCATTTTTCCACCGGGCCTTCCAGGAGTATCTCGATCACATCAGAAAGATTGAGGTTCTGGGGAATCTTAAACTTGCCCGGGGGGATGCTTGTATTCAAATTTTCCTTTTGCAGATAAAGCTTAAAAGCAGTTGTATTTTTGATAACTCCCGCTTCTTTGAGGATACCGCCAATTTTTTCGGCGGATGAGCCGCGGTTAATGATTACCGTTTTTTCCTCGGAAGCCGAGCTTGGAGCCGAGGTGGCGCTACTCCACCAGATGAAAATACACACTAAACTAATAAGGCCGACAACAAGCAAAAAAGCGACAATTAACTTTGTTTTGTTCATCTAACTTAAATGCGGGAAGCTTTTATACTTCCTCCAAAAGCGCGCGCCTAAAGGAGTTTTTGGTGGTGTCGTAAATATAGATCCTGCGGCAGCTGCAAGTGACTTTTTCAAAGCCCTTGTTATATTTTTCCTTTTCCATGGCCGCAAGATCCTTGCCGCAGCCTACGCACTTTCCCTGGCCCAAAAGCCACATCTGGATGGGGGCAATAACACCTTTAACCACTTTAGTATTCATATTATTATTATAGCAAACCCGGAAGAAATCTAAAAGTAGACTTATAAAAACAATTATGGACTGCTTGCAACCAACATATACCACCCACCCTGTTTGGTAACCACTGCCACTGTTTTGTTTGCC
>CAZSLA010000030.1:0-8997 GCA_964607795.1 uncultured Gammaproteobacteria bacterium | reverse complement strand
TTTGAGGGTAGTTCATGAGGTCATTAGGACCAGTGTCTGTATCTCCTGGGTCATTAAAAAGGGACTGTGTTCCACTAAGGCTTATCTCCTTTATCGCATTTCCGAATATTTTATTCAGACTAAAGGTGTTGTTCAGTGCATTTACATTATCGAGCAAGCCCATACCATAGTCAGCATTACTTATAGTATTTCCCTTTATTAAATTGCTGTAGTGCACGCCATCTTTCAAAGTTATAGCTGGCCTGCTGGTGCCGAATAGAGAACCGAGCGCATCTCCATGAGGACTTATACCGATATAGTTGCCTTGAATAACGTTGCTTGATGCGTTACCGATCAGACGCATAAAACTCCTCGTATTCGAATTTGCCGTAGTACACCCAATTATGTTTGCCTCATCGGCATCTGAAATTCCGTCGTAGTCAGTCCCGATGCGGTTATCGTCCGTTGCAAATTGCATTGCGCCGTTTTCCAAAATTTTCGTGGTACACACGCGACCTGTTTTATTTGTCCCAAAATAGTTTCCGCCAATAACGTTTCCGTCACCACCATCTACACCAACGCTAATGTAACCTCCAATCCCTGTGTTCGCTCCTGCTGCCCCACCAAACAGATTGAACTCACTTGTATCGTTTGCCCCATCCCCATCAGTACCGAATATGTTGTTTGCCGAGCCGTTTTTTAGTTCAAACGAGCCGCCATTACTAGCCAAAACTCCCGAGATATCCGTGCCGAAAAAATTCCCTTCTATCCAGTTATTACTTGAGCTATCCATAGTGATAACACTGTTTGTAGTACGTAAAGTCCGGATACTGAGTCCCGCAATATGGTTGTTGTCACCTATTATCTGCAATTGAAGAGTCTTGAAATTAAAAAAAATCTGTACCGTGAGCACTGTATTTAAGGTTTCTCCGAAAGATGCGGTATTGCGGGATGCTCCGTCTTGAGAATATCCATCAATGAACACTCCATCATCATCGGATAGTGTTAATCCAGACGATAGGCTAATTAACCAATAATCATGCGTCTCTCCATCTGCGGGAATATATCCTGCATCCGCTTCGGGTATATTAAACTCAATGGTATCTGCTCCTGAATTTGCGTTAGCAGCGGCGATTGCTTCGCGAAGAGAGCAGTCTGCATCACAAGTATCGTCGTTAGTATCGGCAGTTTTGGTGACTGTGTAAGTTGCGGCAAAAACAAAAGGCTCATGGCTTGTGATAAATAAACCAAAAATAAAAAAAGAGAAGAGGAAAATAAATATTTTAAAAAGACCCTGTGACGGGCGACTAGTGACGGGTGACATGATAATTTAACTTAACAAATATTGTGCTGTAGAATCAAGTCCTGCTAAGGCTATTTTTTGAAAATTATGCAAATCTTAATCTTATTTTAACTTGATTAACGTACCAATACATTAACGGAATAAAATAATCGGCCATTGCCACAAGAAATTCAAAAGCACTGCGGAAAAGACATTTTTGGTTCTGGCATAGACAAAGCCCGCCCCCAAGGAGTAAACAAAAACTAAAAGGATGTAGGCTAACAAATTGAGAAAACTAAATTGCCAGTCCAGGATGGCAATCGGCAAATGAATAAGCACCCAACCCACAGAGGTAATGAAGTTTGCTCCCCATTCGTTTTTGACCACACCCCAAAGCCGCGAAAAAATAAAACCGCGAAAAACCAACTCCTCAACTATGGCCGTAAGTGCTGTAATGGCAAGCAACAGCAAAAACGGGCTTTCACCCAAATTGGCATAGAACTCAACGGCTCCGTATTTTAAATAATTAACAATTACCCCCTCCATTGAAAATACGGCACCCAAAATAATTGCCAGATAAAGGGTGGGGAATAAATTATTTTGCGTAACGCCAATGGTAGACAGGGGCGCTTGTTCTTTCCGAAGTAAATAAAACATGGGCCCAAGCCATACCAGGGGCTTGATAATAAATTCCTCCAGAGCCGCGGGAAGCTGAAATAAAAGCCTGTAAAATCCCCAAACCAAAAGCAAAAAAACATATAAACCAAGAGCGTGCTTGAGTTCGGTAATAGCCGTTTTTTCCTGCATCCCTACTGTTTTAATTGTACACCACATTCTACAAAAGCTTCATCTATTGCCTCAATCACGAACATTATTCTTTTTTCTGCTTCAACGAGGTCAATGGCATTTTGCTCGTTGGGAAACCAGTGGGTAACTAGGTTGCGCGAGTTTTTCCATGTCTGCCAAAGCTTTTTGGGTAGGCTCTCACTGCCGCAAAAGCGGGTCAGATCATCATACACCCAATCATGACCGCGGTATTTGATGTCTAAGGTGGGGTTTAAGGATTTGCCGATACGAAAGTGCTTGCCATAGTAGTCCTTTTCCGTGATAATGCCCATGTCCAGAAAAAACTTTTTTAAAAAGCCTTCATAGGCTTTGGCCGCGGGAAAGACGACAAATGAATAATCATGGAACGACTGGTTCCATTTTTTTGCAAGCGCCAAAAGCACCAAAGCCTCGGACAGAAGCTCCTGTAAATCGCGCTCCAGATAGGTCCACCAGTTTTTTTGCCGCAGGTCTTCTAGGTTCATGGCGTAGCTTTATAATAGAGTATAATCCATTATGGCCAAGAAAAAAGCAAAGAATAAAAACGGTAAAAGCCTGTTTGTCAGGGCTACAAAAGCAAGTCGGAAAATAAAGTTTATTGCCATCATGCTTGTAGTTTTTATTGGTTTTGGGCTGTGGCTTTTTTGGGATTTGCCGGTTTCGGCAAATATTACCGATGCCCAAGCGGTTTCCACCAAAATTTTTGATAGAAACGGCGAGCTGATTTATGAAATCTATGCGGACGAGAGGCGAAACCCCCTCAATCTTGAGGAGATCCCCGAGCACGTCAAACAAGCAACGATTGCCATTGAAGACAAAGATTTTTACAAGCACAAGGGCTTTGATATTGCAGGTATCATTCGCGGGCTTTCGCGCCAGTTTACCCGCGGCCGGGCCCAAGGCGGCTCCACGCTCACCCAGCAGCTAGTCAAAAATTCGCTTTTGACGCCTGAGCGCACCATTAGGCGGAAACTCAGGGAGTTTATCTTGGCGGCATTGGTCGAGATGCGCTATTCCAAAAACACGATTCTCGAAACTTATTTAAATCAGATTCCCTATGGTTCAACCGCCTATGGCATCGGCTCGGCAAGCGAGCTTTATTTTGGCAAAAGTGCCAAAGACCTGAGCCTTTCCGAAGCTGCCCTTTTGGCGGGCCTGACGGCCGCGCCCACTCGCTATTCGCCATATGGCTCGCACCCCGAGCTTGCACGCGAGAGGCAAAAACAGGTGCTTCGCCGCATGGCAGAAGACGGCTACATTAGCCAGGAAAAGGCAGATGAAGCCTTTGACCAAGAGCTGGTTTTTCAAAAGCAGGAAAACCTCAAAGCCCCTCACTTTGCCTTGTGGGTTAAAGAAACCCTGGCCGAAAAATACGGCGATGCGGTCATTGAGCAAGGGGGACTCAGGGTTACCACTACCTTGGATCTGAAGCTTCAGGAATATGCTCAAAAGGTAGTCCAAAAAGAAGTGAACAAACTTGCGGGCCAGGATGTTGGTAATGGAGCTGCGCTTGTTACCCGGCCGGATACCGGCGAAGTTTTGGCCATGGTGGGTTCAAAAGACTATAATGCCACGGACGAAGACGGGAAAGTCAATATCATTTTTGCCCTCAGACAGCCAGGCAGCTCCATCAAGCCTTTAAATTATGCCCTGGGCCTTCGGGACCACAAAATCACAGCAAGCACGCCGCTTGCCGACATTCCCACTTGTTTTATCGTCGCCGGCCAGGAAGCCTACTGCCCCAGAAACTACGACGGTAGCTTCCACGGAGCTACGCAAGTACGCTTTGCCCTGGGCAATTCCTATAACATCCCTGCCGTCCGCGTCTTGGCCTTAAATGGCCTGAATAATTTTATTACTTTTGCCAAGGATATGGGCATTACCACCTTTAATGATCCGTCGCAATATGGCCTTTCCTTAACCCTAGGTGGGGGCGAGGTAAGGCCCGCTGACATGGCCGTGGCCTTTGGTGTTTTTGCCAATGAAGGCATCAGACAACCCCTGGTATCCATTGCCAAAATTCAAGACTGGAAAGGCAAAGTGCTGTATGAATTTGACCGCGAAAATAGTGAGGGCGACCGCGTCCTTGAGCCCGGGGTGACATTTATCATTTCGCAGATTCTTCATGACAATAACGCCCGCGTTGCTGCCTTTGGCGTCAATTCCTTCTTGCGCGTCACGGGCCACCCCGAGGTCTCGGTCAAAACCGGCACCACCAACGACAGGCGCGACAACTGGACCATAGGCTACACCAAACATGCCCTGGCGCTTGCCTGGGTGGGCAATAACGATAACTCCCCGATGAGCGGGGCTGTGTCCGGAGTATCCGGCGCCTCGCCTATTTGGAACGCCATTATGGCTGAGGTTTTGGACAAAGCCGAAGACGGAGCTTATGGCAGCAGACTAACCGGCCACGCCTGGCCAAGACAGCCGGATAGCGTGATCGGGGCCAATATTTGTGCCAACACGGGTAGCATCCCCGGAAGCGAACTTGCAGATTGCCCCACGCGCTACGAGTACTTTTTAGAGGGCACCGTGCCCACAGCCGGAGTCAGCCGCGAAGACATTTTCATTGACCGCGAAAAACAAGAGCTTGCCACCGAAGAAACGCCACAGGACAAAATCGAAACCCAAAACCATTTGCTTTTATACGACCCCTTGGGAACCAAAATCTGCCTCACTTGCCCCTTTCCCATGCCCAGCGTCTCTGTAAGCTATCCCATCTTTGGCATAACGAATATTTCCAGGCCCTCCAAAGAACCATCCGTTAATCAGTAATAAATCTCTCCAATCTTCCTGATTTTCATCAAACTATAGAGTATTATTTATTTTTAGAATCAAGCAAAATTCTACTTCAAAACCTAGATCGATGATGTTATGATATAGGGTGACATATGGGGTTTGTGTTTAAAAACAAATTAAACCAAAATCTAAAACCCATAACAAAAAGGTCACATCAACTTTTAAAATTTAGTATTAACTGCGCCAAAGACTTTTTTTCTTGGGTGGGGAAACCGCTTTATTGGCTCCTTCTGGCAGTCGTGCTTGCTGTCCTTTATTGTCAAAAAATCCGCCTTCCAAAACTTTTTAATAAGAACAAAAGATTCCAAAAAACCATGCATTTCGGAGCCTTAATTGCCCTGCTTTCCATCCTGGGCTACGCGGCCTTTTGGAAGCTAATTCTAAAAGACCTGCCCTCACCCCAAACGCTTAGCAACCGAAGCCCGAGTCTTTCCACCAAAATTTATGACCGCAACGGTGTCCTTTTATATAATATTTACAAAGATGAAAACCGCACACCCATAAGCCTCGCCGAAATTCCCCTGCATGTCCAACTTGCGGTTTTGGCGGCTGAGGATGCTCAATTTTATAACCACCTGGGTTTTTCCATCAAGGGCATGACGCGGGCTTTGTATAAATACTTAAATGAAGGCAAAATCGAAGGCGGCTCCACTATTACCCAACAGTTGGTAAAAAATACTCTGTTAACACCCGAGCGCACCCTTAAGCGCAAACTAAAAGAGCTTTACCTGGCCATCAAAATCGAGCAGCTCTACCAAAAGGAGGAAATTTTAGAAATGTACCTTAATGAAGTGCCTTTTGGCGGTACGGCCTACGGCATCCGCGAGGGGGCAGCCGTGTACTTTAACAAAGAAGTCAAAGACCTAAGCCTGGCAGAGGCGACGCTTCTAGCTGGCCTGATGCAAAGCCCAACTAAATACTCGCCTTTTGGCGCCAACCCCCAGCTTGCCCAAGCCCGGCAAAAAGAAATCCTTGGGCTTATGCAGAGCCATGGATTTATAAACGAAGATCAGGCCCGCGCTGCCCAGAAGGAAAAACTGGTGTTCGCCCAAAATAAGATCGGCATCCTAGCTCCGCACTTTGTAATGTACGTCCGCGAGGCCTTGGTGGCGCGGTATGGCGAGGAAGTCGTGGAAAAAGGCGGGCTCAAGGTTGTAACCACTTTGGACATGAAGATCCAAAAGCTCACGGAGGAAGAAGTTACCAAAGAAGTGACCAAACTAAGCTCGTTAAAGGTGGGTAATGGCGCGGCCATGGTGGTAAACCCGAAAAACGGCGAGATCCTGGCCATGGTGGGCTCAAAAAATTATTTTGATAGCCAAAATGACGGCAATGTAAATGTGCTCACGCGACTCAGGCAGCCAGGTTCAAGCATTAAAGTGGTGAATTATGCCTATGCCCTAAGTCACGGCTACACACCTGCAACCATCCTGGAAGACACGGCAATCACTTATCATGTTGCCGGCTCCCCACCTTACACACCCAAAAACTACGACGGCTCATACCGCGGAAAAATTAGTCTCAGAAGTGCTTTGGCCGAATCCAGAAATATTCCCGCTGTCAAAGTCCTGGCCAGCTACGGTGTTGGGAACATGGTAAGCCTGGGGCAGAAACTGGGGATTGCAAGCTGGCAGAACCCCACTGACTATGGCCTGTCCCTTACCCTGGGGGGCGGGGATGTGCTTTTGACCGAACTTGCCCAAGTCTATGCGACGATTGCCAACCAAGGCATGCGTGCAGACATCCATGCTATTCAAACGATCAAGGGCAGCGGTGGCAAAATCATTTATGAAAATAGCTGCACTAGTGATAAAAACCGTTTTGTTTTAAAAGATGTAAAAAATTGCGGCGAGCAGATTTTAGACCCTCGCGTTGCCTACATGCTTACTGATATTTTAAGCGACAACTCCGCCCGCGCCCCGGCCTTTGGGAGCCATAGTGCCCTTAATATTCCCGGACACAAGGTAGCGGCTAAAACGGGCACGAGTAACGAGCTTCGCGACAACGTCACTATTGGTTTCACACCCGATATTTTGGTGGTTACCTGGGTGGGCAATAACGATAACTCCCCCATGTCCCGCCTGGCCTCAGGGATCACAGGGGCGGCTCCCATCTGGAACAGGATTATTACCAGCCTTTTGGGTGAGGAGCACAACTGGGATACACCCGCCGGCCTGGTGCAAAGGCCTATCTGCCCGCAAACCGGTACGCTCCCTTGCAGCGGCTGCAGCGTGCGCAATGAGTGGTTTTTGGAAGAAAACCAGCCTCCAAGCTGTGGCTCAATGGTATTTGAAGACAAAGCCGAAAGTAGCTTGGGCAGCTCAGTCCTGTGAGACTGACTCATAAATAAAGCGTGACAGCTCCACAAGCGCCACATCTGCCTCGCTTTCCACAATACCCTCGGTCATCAGTACCACCACATAGGGGTTGGGGGCAAAGACAATGCCGGCGTCGTTAATGACGTGGATTTCACGGCCGAATTTATGGGCAACCCGCACGCCTTCGGGCACGCCGTTTACCAGCCAATCTTCATAATTGGTGTCAGTCAAAAATTCCAAAATCTCATCCCGACTTTTGACACTCACGAGCCTACCCTCATAGAGCTTCCGGAAAAGGATGCCCATATCCTGCGGGGTTGTGGTATTGGTTTCCAAAGACGTATTGGTCATGCCTGCTTGCCCTATAAACTGGTTTATGACCGCCTCCCCCAGCTTTTTTCTTAGGACATTAAAGGCCGTGTTGTCTGACTCTTTACCCATAAGCCCCAGAAGCTCACGGTAAGTATACTTGCTGCCCGCCGGCTTGGTGTGGAGTGTACCCGCGCCTGTAAGCTTGTCTTCCTCTTTCAGGTTATAGATTGCATCAAGATCAAAGCTTCCGTTTTCTGCCTGGGAATATGAGGCAAACATCACCGGAAGTTTAATCAAAGAAGCTGCCTGGAATTTGCGCTCTTTGTTCAAACCCCAGCGGCTGTCATTTTTTAGCTCATACACATACACGCCATAAATGCCGGAATAAGCATGGGTTATCTGGGATAGTTTGGACTCAAGCTCGCTTTTAGCAGGCATATTACCTTCAATTATAAAGGTCTCTTCCCAGGAAAGTTTGGGCAATTTCAAGGCAGGCAAACCCCCGATTTTCCATGACCTTGCCCAAAGGGCCAAAAGCATGGCCGGTGCGGCTGTTAAGATAAGAGCGCCAAAAACCAGGAAGCGCTCTTGTTTGCGCCAAGGCTTATTTTCCTGATTGCCGTTTTTTGGCTTGCGGGGTTGATATGCACGACGCAAAATTCTCATGCTTATATTTTACAATGAATTGAAGAGTACGAAACCCGCCGGCTATCCCACACCTCTTCATTTACCAAATTTTCGGGCTTCTGGCCAACCAATACCGCAAGCACGGCCGAAACCGCTTGCTCACCCATTTTGTTTCTGGCCTCCCAAGTGGCCGAGGCAATGTGCGGCGTTAAAATGACATTTTCCATGGCAATAAGCTCTGGGTTAATGTCGGGCTCGTTATCAAAAACATCCAAAGCCGCCCCACCAAGCTTGCCCGTACGCAAGGCTTGTACCAGCTCCTGCTCGTAAACAATTGGCCCACGGGCGGTATTTACCAAAAAGGCTCCGTCTTGCATCTTAGCAAAAACTTGGGCATTGATCATGTGGTGGGTTTCCGGAGTCAAAGGCACATGGAGACTAACTACATGCGAATTTGCAAGCAAATGATCAAGCTCGCTAAACTCCACACCAAGTTCACGCTCAGCCTCCTCGTCGCGGGAGCGCTTGTTATATAAAACGCGCAGGCCAAAGCCCTTTGCCCGCTTGGCCACCTTGCTTCCGATGCCACCCAGGCCAATGATGCCCAAAGTCTTGTCAGCTAAACTCATTCCTAGAAAAATACCCGGCTCCCAACCTTTGTAGGAGCTGTGTCGGGTAGATTCATCTGCCTCCACTACCCGCCTGGCCAGGGACAAAATTAGCGCCCAGGTGTGCTCGGCTACTGCTTCATTGACTTCATTGGAAGGTGTATTAGTGACCACTATACCGCGACTTGTGGCCTCCTCCACATTGATGTTGTCAAAACCCACGGCGTAATTGCTGATAATCCTT
>CAZSLA010000029.1:0-11158 GCA_964607795.1 uncultured Gammaproteobacteria bacterium | reverse complement strand
CCCCAACAACATTTAGTTTGTAACTACCTGGGTCAGTGGTACCAATACCAACATTTGAACCAAAGTAGGAAATACCCGATCCAGGCTCAACCCAGATTGAATAATTAGTAACCTGAGGATCATCAAGATCTATGAAAACTCCATATTGGGTACCACCGGTCGACCATCCGTTATTATCGCGGATATACTCACCAATAGCATAGTCATTAGCGTGGGTTTCAAGCTCTGTTTTTATTCCATAGATGTTTTGAGCAGTTGAATCATATCCTGTATAAATATCATTCCATATACCCGCAGTCCAATCATTAACTGCATTTGAGTTACCGATGTGATTCTCGACCCCCACAATTGAGCTATTTGGTGCCCCGCCCAATTCTAAATTACCTTCCAAATAAAAACCCACAACCTGGTCATTATAGGATCCGCCGTGAGAGTAAGAGTTGATATCAACTATATGACCATAGTAGCGGCGGTTTTGGTCTGTCGCCGCATTATCCATTTTTACGTTGTCATAAATACCGTAAATATCGCTAGAGCCGCCAGTTAAGCTAGAGGAAAAATTGACATCGTTGTAAGTGCCAAAGAAATAAGGCTTGCCCCCGTCATGACTGGCATCGTTTCGAAAAACATTATATTCACCGTAGACATATCTATTTGTATTAACGGGTCCCGATCCGGTACCAATAGTTTTATAAATGCCATAAACAGAATCCCCGTCGGTATCTGCCGCCACTGTCAAGTTCAGGCCGATTTGGTTATTTTGGTTTAAAGTGCCCAAATTTAAAGCACTGGAAATGCCTGGATTAATATCCAGTTTATAGCTTGGATTTGTTGTTCCAATACCAACATTAGTCCCATTGTCAAACAAAGCCCCAGTGCCCAGGGTGTCTGCATCCGTCCAGCGGGCTACCATATTTGCCAGTCCAGATCCATCCACCAGGGAACTGCCCCAAACCCTTGAATCAATCTCATCCGTATGAATGTTTCCAGAGCCATCAATTACCAAGACTGTGTTGTCTGGGCTATCTGTGAGGCCAGACAAGGTAAGGCCTGCAAAGGTTGGAGTGGCACCTGTGTGGATGTTTTGTGGCAAAGAAAGGGCAATATCTCCGGTGCTACCGGTTGTATTTATTTGATTTGCTGTACCAGTGAGAGATAGTACTCCAGTGTTTGATACTGTTATTGTCGAAGTCCCAGAAACACCAATGCCAGAGCCAGCAGAAATAAGATCCGTAATATTTTTGTATGCCAAAGCAGTTCCACCTGCATTTACTCCTAATAATTGGTTGCCAGTACCTATTGTATTTAACCCTGTGCCTCCGTTTGTAGTTGGTAAGACCCCGCTTACGTCGGCGGTCAGGTCAATTTGTCCCAAGGTAATTTGCTGGTCATTTAATGTCAGGTAGTTATACCCTCCGGCAAGCGAGACTGGGTCGTGGGTGGCAGCGGAGATGTTGTGACTTAGTTCTTCGAGTGCGGTTTGTACGGTTGAGCCGCTGATGCCTGTGAGGCCTGTGTTATCCACGCCGATGATGTCGGCTCCTGCCAGGCCGCCTGGGGCAGTATCCCCGATGCCGATATTCCCGAAAAGCACTTTGCCTGTGTCTGTCACCGTGAGGGCGGGGCTTCCATCATCGGCAATGACAAAATCGCCGGTGCTTGTGAGATCAATCATAAAATTGCCAGTCAAGGGGTTGGTAATGGTCGTGGCTTCATCCAAAGTAAGGTTCGCGGCCAGTTCGGAGAAGTTCAAAGAATCATTGGCAATCGAAATGTTAATTTCGTTGCTGGGGGAAGGTATAAGGGTAAAATGTTCACGGAAGTCCAGTGTATCTACGTTTGTTCCGATTTCCGTTTCCATGCTTTCCACGCGGATGATGGAATATTCAGCTCCTGTATCGTTGGCGCATTCCCAGTGAGAATTGAAGCTGTTCCATTTCAAAAGTTCTCCGTCGGCACACCCTTGTAGTAGTCCGATACGGTCTGAAGTAATTTGTAATCCAGAAGTTGAGCTGATAGTGGTTCCGGAACCTCCGATTAATTGGATGGCATCGGCGTCGATATAGCCATCAGAAGTAGTTAAAGTTACTGCACCTGTTCCGGCGATGATTTGCCCGGTAAGGGTTAAGCTGCCAACTGCTGTAATGTTGCCGTCAGTTGTAATATCGCCGGTTGTTGAAAAATTACCATTAAGATTTAAATTCCCCAAACTATCAACCGCTAATAAGTCGGTGCCGTCTGAATTTTCCAAAACAAATAAATCTGCTGTTTGGGTAGAGTGTGCCTGGACAATTAGTTGGATCTGGTCACTATCACCATCGACTGAAAACTTGGCTTTTGCCACGGGGGTTTGGCTGCCGATAACCACATCATCGGTGATGGTATGGAGATATGTGATGGCGTCGGTTCTGCCCCAAAAATTAGTGTCAACATCCTGGTCCTCCACCCACTTAAAGCCGCCGCTTGCGGCGTCGTAACTCAGAATTAAGTTATCCGTAGGAGTGTTTGATATATTAAGTTGGGCTTCTGATATAGTATCTGCGGCAATTTCAGCGCCTTCAATCAATTGCCCCAGGAGCGAAACCTCGCCCGTGGCATTGGGGAAGGTGATGGTTTGCGCGGCAGTCGGATCGGTAATCTCAAAAATGGTTTGTATACCGTTTATGTCTTCGCCTTCAAAAGCCAAGTTTCCATTAAGTAAAACGGTACTGCCCGAAGCGCCGATGTTGATCTGGCTTGCCCCGCCCGCCAGATTTAAAGTGGTGACGTTTTCATTTAGTAAATCAAATTCTTTGCTTTCCGAGGTAATCGTGCCGCCATTGGCAAGGATATCCTGGGCAAAAGTGGCGATGCCGGAAAAGTTGCTGCTAACTTGGACATTGAGGCTAATTTCATCTAGCGAGATACTTCTGGCTAGAACCTCTCCGCCTTGCGGAAATTGGATTTGCGGGAGCCCGGTAGCGACTTTTTTGTCTTCTCTTAAACCAAGGGTAACTGCGCCTTTTTCGGCAAGCGATGATACTAGCGGAGTTCGTGCAGAAAATGCAGCTATTGTAAGGATTATCATGAGTGATGCTACATATCCGTAGTGTGGTTTGTGTGTTTTTACTGGTTTTACCGGCTCAACAAAAACTGCCTGAGAGGAACTGCCCGTGTCCTGTCGAGCCGTTTTGCTGCCGGGTAAAATAATTTTATCCGTCTTTTCCGTAGTAATCTGGGGGCGCAGCATGTCTGATGCCACCACGGCTGGAGTAATGAAGTTTGCTTTGACTTTTTCTTCGCGGCGCTTGTTGGAGGCGCGCTTGTGTGTTTCTTTAAAGTCCTTGATTTGGTCAATGGTATAGCGCCGGTGGCCACCCGAAGTCCGCTGGGGAACAAGCACTCTCTTGTCTTCCCAGCGGCGCAGGGTTTTAGTTGATACTTTGAGTAAGCTCGCAGCCTCTTTAATTGAAAGCGTCTCGCGAGCTTCGGGCAGTTTACTCATTTGGGCAGATTTAGATTGTTTGTTTTTAGACTTTGTAAAAAAGTTGGACTTTGTACTTAAATGTCCATATTTATTAAGACATACTTTGGGGATCTGTGTCAAGAGGAAAACTTGGACAATTTAGCCTCAAATAATATAAACTTTTCATTCGTGTAAATTATCAGAACAAAAAATTACTCAGATATTGTCTTCAAAAAAAAGCCTTTTTCAAAGTTTCGTCTTTTTTTAAATGCATAAATTTATCTTTTTTTGCTCCCTTTTTTGCCAAATTTTTATAGAGTTTTGATAAATTTTTTGTTATAAGAAATAAGAAAAATAAAGCATTTTGCTATAGGTAAAGATTGCTTTTTAGCCCATTTAAAACTAACATGAACTATGCCTGTATTTGGTAAAAAGCTTACCCACGGCTTGACATTGGTTGTTTTGTTTTGCCTAATCCTTAGTTTAAGCTCGGTAGCAGCTCAAGAGGTTTCCCCAGGGATTGCCGTGTCTATAGACGTGGGGGAGATGGAAGTGCAAAATGGGGACATTGTTTGCAGCGACGGCAGCGGCTTTATTTTGTGTAACCAGCCTTATTCCACCGGCATGTATGGTGTCGTCACCGAGCAACCGGCCGGAAGCCTCCAGATTGAAAACCAGGCAAACTCTGCGTTAATTCTCTCAAACGGGGTTGCGGAAGTTCGCGTCAGTGCCGTAAATGGTAATATCGCTGCGGGAGATCTGGTCACCACATCCCCAAGCTTGGGAGTAGGTCAATTGGCAAACCGAAGCGGCTATGTGCTAGGCACAGCCCTGGACGCGTTTGAACCGGAAGATCCGAAAGAAGTGGGGAGTGTGCTTGTGGCTATCCAAATACATCCTGCAGCAGGCTTATCTGGTGCAAGAACAAACTTGATCCAGGTGATCCGCCAGGGTTTGCAGGCACCTTTGTTTGACCCCTTGGACTCTTTGCGCTACGTCCTTGCTGCCATGATTGTTCTGATCTCCTTTATCATGGGTTTTTTTTATTTTGGGCGTGCAGCAGGCAGTGGCATTGAGGCAATAGGCAGAAACCCGATGGCCAGCCGCAAAATCCAATTTGCAGTTTTATTACATGTTTTGATTACTATTGTTATAGTTTTATCTGGTTTGTTCTTAGCTTACTTGGTGTTGTTGCTTTAAGAATTAATTGTTTATGTTCAACCGCATTGTCAAATTATTTCAATCGGATTACGCGCCAAATCTCCTGCCTGGGGCGATTAAGCCGGTTGTGCTTTTGGTAATAGACGGCTTTGGTATCGCGCCGCCATCTGCGGGAAATGCCATAACTTTAGCTCAAACTCCGACTTTGGATTACATTTACCGCAATTTTCCGCACGGCCAATTAATAGCCTCCGGCGAGTCTGTAGGATTACCCGCAAACGAAGAAGGAAATTCCGAAGTGGGCCATTTGACCATAGGTGTGGGCAGAGTGGTGTTTCAGAGCTTGATGCGCATCAAAAAGTCAATTGAAAATCGGTCTTTTTTTGAAAATGAGGCTTTGCTGAAGGCCGCTGCTCACGTCAAGAGCTATGATTCTACCTTCCATATTATGGGTCTTGTAGGAAGCGGAGAAGTACACTCGTCTTTGGAACATTTTTGGGCTATGGTGGAGTTTGCCAAGCGCCAGCAGCTCCCGAATGTAAGGCTTCATTTATTTACCGATGGCCGCGACGCTCCACCCAAGGAAGGCAAGTCGGTTTTAGCAAAAATAGAAGAAAGCCTTATATCCACCCCGAACATTAAAATTGCCTCAATTGCTGGGCGCTACTACGCCATGGATCGGGACATGCGCTGGGAGCGCACGCAAAAAGCCTATGAAGTCATGACCAAGGGGAGCGGGGCTACGGCCGAAAGCGCCAGCCAGGCAGTTGAGGAAAATTACCAAAAAGGCAACACAGATGAGTTTGTGGAGCCTACTGTCATTATAGAAAATGGCTCGCCCGTGGGTTTGATCGGGGATAACGATGCTTCGGTATTTTTTAACTTCAGGATTGACAGGCCCAGGCAGCTGACTATGGCTTTCACCATGAAGGGCTTTGAAAAAATCAAGGGTTTTAAACTCGAGCAGGACAAAGAAGCACATCACAAGGGCAAACCCACAGAGGACGACAAGGAATATTCGGGCAGCTCATTCAAGCGCACCGTCTGGCCAAAGAACCATTTTTTTGTGACCATGACCGAGTACCAAAAGCAAATTCCGGTAAGTGCCATCTGTTTTCCTCCGATAACCGTGCAGGATTCCCTGAGCCACATCTTGGGCGCGGCAAACCTTAGGCATTTGCATTTGGCAGAATCCGAAAAAGAACGCATGGTTACTTTTTATTTTAATGGCATGAACGAGGGCAAACTTGTGGGTGAAGAGGTGATTATCATACCCTCGCCCAAAGTACCTACTTATGACAAAAAGCCAGAAATGAGCACGCCACAGGTGGTAAATAAGTTTATCCACGAGCTGGCGCGGGATCATTATCATTTTTTTGTCTTGAATTTTGCCTGCCCAGACATGGTAGGCCACACGGGCAATATCCAGGCTGCAATCAAAGCCGTCCAGGCTGCAGATGCAGGCGTACGGCGGATGATGGATGCAGTGCTTGCGGTCGGTGGCACCCTGTTTATTACCTCGGATCACGGTAACGTAGAAGGTCTCATATCGTATCCTACTGGATCATTCTATTTCACAACCGCCAAAGGTGTGGTAGACACCAGCCATTCCAATAATCCGGTACCTATTATGATTATTAACTCAATCCTTAGGGGTAAGCCCGTAAAACTAACTCAGGGTTCCCTAAGTGATGTCGCACCTACTATACTAAAAATTATGAACCTTAATATTCCGGCAGGCATGACTGGCAGAAACTTACTGGAGGGTGTGACATGAGTACGGAAATCATCCTTCTTTTGGCATCCACGCTTTTAACTTCGGTTTTAGGGATTATGCTTGCGATCGTGGCTTTTAATTATCGAAAAATTGTCAGCCGCTATGAATCTGTCCGCGCCGAGGAGGAAAAAAATGTCACTGAAGCTATGGCTGCTTCGCGCGAGATCCTGGCTCAAGCTCAAGCTCAAGCCTCGGGCTTGATTGAAAGGACGGAGGCAATTTTGGGGGAGATCGAGAAGCAGTTTGCAGGCGAGCTTGAAAAGATGCGCGGCACAAGCGAACAGGGCTTTGAGAACATGTTAACTAGTGCCCAGGAAGAAACGCACAAAGCAATAACAGAGATCGCCGTGGCCGCAAAAAAAGAAGTGCAAAAAAGTACTCAAGAATTAGTTCAAAAGCTATCAAACCATTTCGAAAATACTCAGGAAAGTTTAAGCCAACAAATTCAAAATGAAGTTCAAGGGGTTTACAGCCAGATCGATGCTGCTGCCTTGGAGATTGCCGCGCGCCTTGCCAGGGATGTGCTGCGGCGAAGCCTGGACATCAAAGACCAGGAAGAATTGGTTGTGGAGTCTTTAGAAAGCGCCAAAAAAGAAAAGCTTCTTTAGTTATGAAAGACACTGTTCTTGCTAGTTTAAAGACCACTTTTGAAGCCAGTGAGCTGACGCGGGCTTTGCATGCACTTTTGCAATCTGGCGCTTCGGACAAACGAATGCTAGCCGACGAGGCTGTACGCCTACTACCTGGAGGGTTGGCAAAGGCTTTGGTTGACCAGATTAATGCATCAGAAGATGTAAAAGCATATCTAAACGCCCTGGCTGAGGCGGTGGAAAAAGTGGAAGTGGTGCATCTGGGCCTTGCAATTGAGCCCACGGGAGAACTTATTGAAAGGCTTAGTTTGTGGTTTGATAAAAATTTGAGTCAAACTGTGATCATGGAATTTGAGCTTAAGCCCCAGCTTATTGCTGGAGCAAGTGTGGCTTATAAGGGCAAATTTGGAGATTATTCATTGGCAAAAAAACTTGATGATTATTTGGAAAAAAACAAAGCGGCTTTGGCTAAGGAGATTATAAAGCATGATGCAGTTTGATGCCTATCTCAAAAAATTCGGCGAAGTGGGCTATGTTGTGCGCTCGCTTCAGTCTTTGGTGTATGTCGAAGGTTTACCTAGCGTGAGCCCGAGCGAGTTGGTGGTTTTTGATGATGGCAATCTGGGCCGCGTGATCGGTCTTGCTGAATCCGAGGTGGAGGTTTTGCTTTTAACTACCCAGGCTATCAAGGTGGGGACCAAAGCCGCGCGTGTCGGTACTAAGCTTGAGGTAGGCGTGGGTGAGGAGCTTTTGACCAAAGTAGTAGACCCCTTAACCCGTGATTTTTTAAGTCGAAACTTAATCAAAACGAAACAAACCAGACTAAGTGATATTACTCCTATGGGCATTTCCAGTAGGGTAAATATCACAAAAACCTTTGAAACCGGCGTGTCATGGATTGACTTGATTGTACCCTTGGGCCGAGGCCAGCGCGAGCTTATAATCGGCGATCGAAAAATCGGAAAAACTGACTTTTTGCTCCAGGTGATGCTGGCGGCGGCCAGGCGCGGGGAAGTGTGTGTTTATGGTGCAATAGCCAAAAACAAGCAGGATATCAAAGAGGCCGAGGAGTTTATCATGGCCAACGAAATTGCCAAAAATACAATCATGGTAGTGACTAGCGCCTCAGACCCAGCGGGCATGATTTTTTTGACGCCCTATACCGCCATGACCATCGCGGAATATTTTCGCGACCAAGGCCGGGACGTACTTTTGATTTTGGATGATATGACGGCGCACGCCAAGTATTATCGCGAAATTATGCTTTTGGCCAAGCGCTTCCCAGGCAGAAGTAGTTACCCGGGAGACATTTTTTATGTCCAGTCCAGGCTTTTGGAGCGCGCCGGCAATTTTTCCTCTGGCTCCATCACCGCTCTTCCCGTGGCCGAGCTCATCATGAGCGACATGTCCGGTTATATCCAGACTAATTTAATGTCGATTACAGATGGTCATATACTGTTTGATACAGATTATTATAATCAGGGCAGGCGGCCGGCAATCAATCCATTTTTGTCGGTTTCGCGCGTAGGCCACCAGACACAAAGCCCGCTGATGCGCGACGTCAGCCGCGAGGCTACAAGCTTTTTGGTAAAACTCACCGAGGTAAGGCAATACATGCATTTCGGCGCCGAGCTTTCGGAATCCACAAAAAGTATCTTGGCCTTGGGTGAGCAAGTAATGGTTTTTTTTGAACAAACCCCTCAAAGTAGCATCCCCACTACTATTAATGTAGTCATGCTCGCAGGTATTTGGGCCGGGCTTTGGAGGGACAAAAAACCCAGTGATTTAAAAACCTACTTGAACACTTTGGTGACTTTATATCAATCGGATAAAAATTTTTCTCAATGGGTTAATGAGCTTATTTCCGGCAAAAACAAGTTTATGGAATTAGTGGAGGCAGTAAAACAAAGCCCTGGAAAGCTTGCCGAGGAGAAACATTAAATGCCTCAAATAGACGACATAAAACAAAATATAACAGATCTAGGGTCCTTTAAAGAGCTGGTGCGGGCCTATGAACAAATCGCCTCTTTGCGGATGAAAAAGACGCGCGAGGATGTACTCTATAACCGTAAATACATGTATTCCATCAATGAGATTTTTGAGGAAGTGCGCACGTCGTATGTTAGCATGGCCAAAAAATTATTGAAAAAGAAAAAAGGCGAAAAGCTGACTTTTCTAGCTCACAATGGTAAAACGGTGGCGGTTTTATTATCCGCAAATACCGGCCTCTACGGCGACATTGTCAAGCGCACCTTTAATTTGTTTATGAAAGAAGTTGAGGAAAATGCCTCCGAGGTCACGATTATCGGCAGGCATGGCCTAAACTTGTTTTTGGGTGTGAGGCCCAACCATCCTTATACTTTTTTTAACCTGCCCGAGGTAGACATTGAGGCCCGGGACTTAGCTCCTATTATTAACCACATTGTGCAATACGAGGATATCCATTTGTACCACGGTAAGTTTATAAGTGTCATCAAACAGGAGCCGGAAAACGTCACTATTTCTGCACAAGTGGAGGTGGATGAAGGCACGGCCGAGAAAAAGGCGTATATTTTTGAGCCTTCATTGGAGGAAATTCTGATGTTTTTTGAAACCGAGATTTTTGCCTCGCTTTTTGAGCAGGCGGTGCACGAATCCCAGCTGGCTAAGTTTGCTTCGCGCGTCCTGGCCATGAACAAAGCAGACACCAATATTAAAGAAAGACTCAAGAAACTGAGACTCATGGAAATGAAAGCCCGGCACGGCGAAGCCAACAGAAAACAGCTAAATTCCCTAACACCTAAATTTCTACTAACACAATGACACAAAAAAACGCCACAGGTATAATTACAAGCATCCGCGGGCAGGTGGTGGATGTTTATTTTGGCGCAGACAAACCGGATCTGTATGAGATGGTCAAGCTTGCCCGCGAGCCTTATACCAAAATGGAGGTTTACGCATCCTCTGCCAAGGACGCCTATTATTGTCTGTGTCTGCAAAATCCGGAAGATCTGAGGCGTGGAGATGGTGTTGTGCGCACAGGTGAGCCGATAACTTTCCCCGTAGGCCCGGAGCTTTTGGGCCGGACGCTTGATATCTTCGGCACTCCCTATGATGCCCTGGGAGAGCTTAAAGCTTCAAGCGAGGTACCCATCCACGTTAGTGAAGGCACAAGTGAGGTGGCTACCAAAGAATCCCAGCTGGAGACGGGCATCAAAATTATTGATTTGTTTGCACCTTTGGTCAAAGGCGGCAAAATGGGGCTTTTCGGGGGCGCGGGCGTGGGCAAAACCATCCTTTTAACCGAAATTATGCACAATATTTTGGGCAAGGATAAAAATTCTTTGTCTGTGTTTGGCGGTGTCGGTGAGCGGACGCGCGAAGGCCTTGAGCTTATGCAGGCCTTGATCGAAAGCGATGTCATGAAGTCCTCAACTTTGGTCTTTGGGCCGATGGGCGAAAACCCGGTTATTCGCTTTTTATCGGCTTTTGCCGCGGTGTCTTTGTCGGAATACTACCGCGATCATCTGCAAAAAGACGTTTTGTTTTTTATTGACAATGCCTTTCGCTATGCTCAAGCGGGCTCTGAATTATCCACCTTGATGAACCGCCTGCCTTCTGAGGATGGCTATCAGTCAACCTTAGAAAGCGAGATGGCGCGTTTTCATGAGCGCTTGGTGTCCACGCCCTTAAATTCCATTACGACGATTGAGGCCATATATGTGCCTGCGGATGATCTTTTGGACCACGCGGTGCAGACAATTTACCCTTATTTGGAAAGCATCATCGTCCTTTCGCGTGATGTATATCAGCAAGGCTTGCTGCCGGCCATTGATATTTTGGTCTCAACTTCGATTGCTTTGTCGCCCAAAGTAGTGGGAGAAGAGCACTATAGCGTGGCACTTCGGGCAAAAACCATCTTGAAAGAAGCCGAGTCTTTGGAGCGGATAGTTTCTTTGGTGGGTGAGTCTGAACTTTCGCTTGAGGATCAGCAAAAGTACCGCCGCGCGCGAAAAATTAAAAACTATATGACACAAAACTTTTATGTTTCTCAGACGCAAAAGGGGAATCGCGGGAGCTTTGTACCGGTAAAAACTACGGTTTCGGATGTTGCCACCATTTTGGATGGCAAACTCGATCAAGTGGATGAGGAGCAATTGAAATACATCGGAAGCATCGCCGAGGCTAAACTTTTGAAATAATGGC
>CAZSLA010000028.1:0-11286 GCA_964607795.1 uncultured Gammaproteobacteria bacterium | reverse complement strand
CTTGTAGGTCTGCTTGAGATCCCAGGCAAAAAATTCTTCGATAATCACTTTACTGGTAATCACCACGGGAACAGATAAAATGGCTCCCACAATGCCCGCCACCTTAAAGCCGATCAAAAGCGAAAGCAGGGTAACAATAGGGTTAATACCTGCTGATTTCTGCATTACTTTGGGAACAAAAACATAATTTTCCACTTGCTGGATAAGGATCGCCAACGCCGCCACAGCAATTCCAGTCAAAGGCGAGATGCCAAAACCCACAACAATGGCGGGCACGGCCGATAAAAACGGGCCAATATTGGGTATTATCTCAAGTATGCCAGCAAGCAAAGCCAAGGGCACAGCATACGGTACACCAATCAGGGAAAGACCGATATAAGTCAAAAGCCCCACCATCACCATAAGAATTATCTGGCCCCTGGCCCAGCCCCCAAGCTTTAGTTCAAGCTTATTAATTGTCCGTTCAATTTTTTGTTCCAGGTTTTTGTCGTCAAAAATTTGTGTCATCTGGCCATCCAGGTTTTCGCGGGCTAAAAGAAAATACAAAGCAAAGATAAAAACCGAAAACACCGCCAGAACATTGGAAAAAATGGAAACACTCAGGCGGATGATTTGTGAAGGTAAGTTTCCCAAAAGCGAGGATAATTCCTGAATCAGGCCATTGGCAATATAATCCGGAATGCTCAACTCATCGATGTAGGCCGGAATATTATTGGCAAAGCTTGTGGTCTGCTCGGCAAATGGCGGGATAGCCACGGCCATGCCAAAGCTGATAAAGCAAAAAACAAAAAGGTAAACGATGAGTACCGAGGCAACTCTGGGTACTTTAAGCCGGTTGTGGAGCCTGGAAACCGTCGGATTTAAAATCGTCATAATCAAAAGAGCAACAAAAATCTGCATGATGACATCACGGATATAATACATAAACCACAAAAAAGCCAAAAAAGCTACGGTAAAAATAACACTCCGGTGAGAAATCTCAATTTTTTTAGTTCGCATTAATTACTTATACCATTTTTGTAATATATTCTTCTACTGCCATTTGCAAATTGTCCTGGTCGCCTGCAAACCATTCAATACGCGCGTCGCGCTTAAACCACTTTCTTTGCTGCTTAATATACTTTTTTTCTCCCTTATACCAGTCCGCCAAAACTTCCTCAATGCTTTTTTTGCCCTCATAATAGCCTTTCCACTGCCGATAACCCAAAGAGGACATGGCCTGATCTTGCCAACTCACACCATGCGCCAGTAGCCAATCGATCTCACGCTCAAGCCCGGCCTTGACCCGCGTAAAAATTCTTTTCTCTATCCGCTCAAACAAAACCTCATCAGCCAAATCTAGACCTATAAATATGGGGCGATAATCATAAGTCACTGACTTTGTTTGCCTGACTTTTTTGGTGCTACTGGCAATCTCAATGGCACGCATCAGCCGAAGCCTGTTTTTTTTGTCCGAGCTATTTAGTGAAGCCGCCTTTACCCCATCCAAGTGCCCCAGCATCTCGTAAAGGCTCCTCGTGTCCATATCATTTAGCTTCTGCCTTAGGATAGTGTTTTTGGGGATAGATGCAGTTTGGATGCCATCCATAAGTCCCTGGATATAAAGCCCCGTACCGCCGACCACACAAACAAAACCCCTTTTTTTTATCTTGCTGAAAATTTTTATTGCGTCTTTAAGATAATGGGAAACGCTATATTCCTCCCAGGGCTCAACCAAATCATAGCCCCAAACTTTGATCTCGCCATTCGTGAAATATCCTGGCGAATTTGCTTGGTAAAAAAAACCATGGGGAATGTCTTTACCTGTACCGATGCTCATGTGCTTGTAAACCTGCCTCGAGTCCGCCGAGACCACGTGACCTTGATTTTTTAGTGCCAGTTTAAAAGCAAGGTCTGTTTTACCCGTAGCGCTCGAACCTACTATGACAATTAAGTTTTTTTTCATCTTAGCTACTGGCACTTGTATAGCGGGACAGGGCAAATTTCCAAAACCTCAAAGCAGCCAGTAAACCAAAAGCTCCCAAAACACAGGCAAAAATTATTGCTTTCAGATCAGTGAAGCCCATTAAGGTTTTTGCCGGAAGCACAATCATTGAAGCTACGGGGAATATATATGTCAAAATCAAACGCATGGGTGTGGCATAAATTTCCACCGGAACCCTGCCCAGGCCTACAAGTTCGCGAAAAATCCAAAGCAAATTGTCAAGCTCCAAAGTAATCACGGCAAAACTCAAAATAAAAATATGAAATGCGGCGGCAAGCACAATGCCGTTTAGCACCAATAAAGCATAGGCAAGAGTAAGCACAAGCGATGGCTCAAGGGCACGGGCATAATAAAATAAAATCCCCAAAAGTGGAACTAGGGTCAAAAAATCAATAAAGTCTGCCCCGCCCATGAGGCTTCGAAACAAGGGTCTTATCGGCTTAGTAAGCACCAAATCAAAGTCCCCGCTTATGATCAGAGGCCTGAACCTGTAAACTTCGCGAAACAAAAATTGGCTGAGAATATCAACCAGATTAAAAGTCAGAAAGATAAAAATGACCTGCTGGCGCGTATAGCCCGCAAGGCTGTCAATGCTCCCCAAAAGAAAGTAAAGAAAGGCGAAAAACAGACTAAAGCGCACAACTTTCCCTGTTAATAAAAGCCCAAGCCCCAGCCGCGAGCCAAAGTCGCGCAACAGCGAATTTTTGCTCATCAGAAACCAGACTCTCAAGTATTTTTTCATTTATCTACCCTCCGCTCTGTAAACCCGCAGGCCCCTTTGCCACACAAATTTCATCAACAGAAAAGTCGCAAGGCACCACACAATTGAACCTAAAACAAGGAAGTTTTCGCTCGTACCCAGATATGCCTTCAGCGGAACGTAAACAAGATAGGGAAAGGGAGTAAGGTAAAGTAAGGTTCTTATAGCTTCGGGAAAGACGTCCAAGGGGAAAATGCCCCCGGCCAGAAGATCGGTGGTGGTCAAAAACAAAAAAACCGGCGGCCAGGTTTGCTCGGGCAGCCAAAACGGGATCATACTCACGGTAGTCAAAAGAAAGAAAAAAGTCAGAAGCGCAAACGCCAAAAGTATGACAAAAGAAAGTAGGGCAAACAAATCTGTCTGCCAAAACAGGCCAGGCCGAAAAAGCAAAAACAAAGCCAAGACCTCAAAAAATGAAAGCCCCAGATGTAAAAGCTTGGAGGCCAAATCACGCGCGAGCCAAAACTTAAAAAAACCCGCGGGCTTGAGCAAATAATTTGTCAGCCCTCCGCCGGAGATTTCCCCCGCAAGTGCTGACGCCTTGGAATTCGTAACCACGGCTTTGACAAAAACTAGCCCGAAAACATAAGTAAGCATGGCCTCACGCCCAAAGCCAAAGGCACTTGTGTTGCCGCGGTAGACCGCGGCCCACAAATAAAACAAAAGGGTGATGGTCAGAATATTTCTTATACGCGCCATCACCAGGCTTGGCTTATAAACCAACTCGTTGATGAGGGCAATTTTAAACGTTTCCAGGTATTTATTGCTCATATCAGGTGGATTTAAACACCCGCCTTATTACTTCCTCAATCGACTCTTCTTCAATTGTTATGTCGGCAACGGGAAAATTCTGTACAAGTTCAGAGGCCGCAAGCGCGGCGACGTTTCTTTTAAGCGCAAGCTCCACTTGGGGATAATCGTAGTTCTTTACCTGCCCGATCTTGAGAAGTTCACTCTTGGAGACTTTTTGGGTAAGGGTAATTTTAATAACCTTTTCAGGCGCGTATTTTTGTACCAATCCGTTAAACTGGCCATCGTAAAAAATCGAGCCCTTGTCAATCACAATCACACGCTTTGAAAGCCCCACCAGGTCATTCATGTTGTGACTGGTAATGATGATCGTCGCTCCATGTTTTTGATTGTAGTCTCTGATGAACTTACGGATTTTTCCCTGAGCAACCACGTCCAGGCCCAAGGTTGGCTCGTCAAAAAACACGACCTCGGGCCGGTGAATAAGCGCCGCCACCAGCTCGAGCCTCATCCTTTGGCCTAAAGAAAGCCTGCGTACCGGAGTTGCCAGAATGTTTTCCACTTCCAAAAGTTCGACCAATTCACGGCTATTTTTCTGATATTCCCTGTCGGTCAGCTCGTAAATTGCCCGGTTAAGCTCTAAAGTGTCGCTTGCGGGCAAATCCCACCACAGCTGATTTTTTTGACCCATCACAAGCCCGAGTTTGGATAAAAAGGCGCTCTTGCGCTCCCAAGGAGCAAAGCCCAAAACCTGGACAAAGCCGGAGCTGGGGTACAAGACGCCAGAAAGAATTTTTAGGGTCGTGGTTTTACCCGCGCCATTGGGGCCGATGAAGCTCACGATCTCACCTTTGGTTAAAGAAAAAGAAATGCCCCGCAATGCCTCTACAGTCTTTTTGCCCGAGCCTCCCAAGGCGCGTAGGCTGCCCACAAATCCGGGAGCCTTTTGCCTTATCTCAAAGTCTTTTTTGAGCCTTTCAACGATGACTGCTCTTTCCATTAAATCCAATTATAGCTAAAAGTTAATATTTAAGTAGAGGAGTTCAGCGGATGACTTTGCGCTTTAGGGCTTTGCCAGGGGTAAAGCGAGGGGAACGATGCGGCTTGATGGTAACAAATTTTTCAGTATTGGGAATGCGCACGGTTTTGCCTTTCATGCGGATAACGCGAAAAGTGCCAAAGCCGGAAAGCACAACTTTTTCGCCTTTAGAAAGTGTGCGGCCAATTTCATCCAAAAACACATCGACAGCTTCTGTGGCTGCGCGTTTGGGAAGATGAGCTTTGCGCGAAACTTGGTCAATTAATTGCCTCTTTGTCATCTTAAGTTATTTAGAAGGATAATAGACAAATTAATATTTGTCAAGCGGAATTATTTGGCACCCGTTGTCTCCGATGCCCGAGTTTCGCGGATAACCGTAACTTTAATCTGGCCTGCGTACTCGGCCTCTTTTTCCAGGCGCTTGGCAATATCGTGCGCCAAAACCGTTATGGCATCATCACTTATTTGCTCGGGGTTCACCACCACACGCACATCGCGGCCAGCCTGAAAGGCGATAGCTTCGGTCACGCCCTCAAAGCTTGCAGCTATTTCTTCAATTTTTACCATACGTTTGAGGTAATTTTCGTGCGGCTCATAGCGCGCACCCGGGCGCGAACCAGAAATGGCATCTGCCACCCAGACAATTACCGATTCAATGGAGCTAAACGGCCTGTCTTCGTGGTGCTCGGCGATGATGTTTACCACTTTTTTGGGCACACCAAAGCGCTTGGCAACTTGCACGCCCTTTTGGATGTGAGTGCCCTCATCATCTGTTGCAACCTTCCCAATGTCGTGCAAGAGTCCACCCAAGCGTACGGCTTCCACATCCGCTCCCAATTCCTGGGCGATTTGGATACCAATTTTTGTTTCTTCAATTGTGTGGAGAGCCAGATTTTGACCATAGGAAGTTCTGAATTTAAACTTGCCGATCATACGGACAAGCTCCGTCGGCAGTCCATATTCACCAACTGTTTCGACTATCTTTTTACCCTCTTCAAGTAAAATATCGTTTACCTGTTTACAGACCTCTTGCACAAGCTCCTCGATGCGCGAAGGTTGGATGCGGGCATCTTTGACAAGTAGTTCAAGGGAGCGTCTCGCCACTTCACGCCTAATGGGGTCGAAGCTCGAGAGACGGATCTCGTTGGTTTCGTCTATTTCAATTTCCACGCCCGCAGCCCGCTCAAAGGCGCGGATATTTCTTCCTTCTTTGCCGATAATTCGACCTTTTACTTCTTCACTAGGCACGGTGATCGTGGAAATTGTGTATTCAGCCACATAATTTGTGGCTCCGTGCTTCATGGCATCTACCAAAATTTCGCGCGCTTTTTCGGCAGCAGCTTGCCTTATTTTTTCTTCCGCGTTTTTGATACGTTTGGCGATTTCGCCGGTTAAGCCCTTTTGCACTTCGAAAAGAAGTTCTTTTTTGGCTTCATCGGCAGTCATCGAAGACACTCGGCTTAATTTTCCCCGCAATTCTTCTTCGTGCTTTTTTAATTTTTCTTCGCGCTTTTCAAGCTCGAGCTTTTCTTTTCTAAGCTCGCCTAAAAGCTCCTTGATTTCAGATTCAGATTGTTTAGTCATAATAAACTTTGCTAAAAAGCATATTTCTTTATCCGCTTATTTTACTTCCAAATGTAAATTCAGTCAACGAAATCTTATAGGCTTGAAATTTTAAGTAAAAAAACTTATAATTGAACCACCGATCTTACTTTAGCACTTTGGAGGATACGATGGATGCAAACGCGTTTGTCGACAAAGCAATTCAAGATCTCAAAGTCCGACCGCCATGCGTAAACACACAAGTCTTGCTTAATGATTTTTGGATCGTAGCTGACAGACTGGACCAAAATCAGCTACTAACACTGCTCTATGCCTCGCTTAAGCATACACAACAGTATCTGAAAACCTCGACCGCCGGAAAAATTGAGGATGATTGTAGAGCTAACATCCATGCGTTCATCGATGCCATTCTCACGCTTGTCGATCTTGAGCCCATAATCTCTCAAGTGCCATTGCCAAAAAGAGAAAGGGGCGGAGATTTAGAGCTTTTATAAGATCAATCAAAGGGTAGACCTTCCCCTGGGAGTTTACCCTTTTTTCTTTTCCACGACTTTTTTAACCACGTCCCACGCGTAGCCTTTACGCGCCAGATATGCCATCTGTTTTTGTTTTCGTTCAAATGCGTCTTCGTATTTTTCCCACTTGGTTTCTTTTTTCTTTAGCTCACGCCTGGCAAGAGATGCCTCGTCTACAGACTCTTCCTCAAGCGTTTGTTTGATAATATTTTTATCAATGCCTTTTTTAACGAGCTCGCTGACAAGGGCTTTTTTGGATTTAGGCCGAAAGGCGCGCCTTTGCTGCACCCACCACAGCGCAAAGCGTTTGTCATCGAGTAAATCCAGTTTCTCAAGCTTTTTTATCAGCTTTGTATGCATGTGTTCGTCAATTTTTTTGCGAAAAAACCACTCTCTTATTTCTTTGTAGCTTCTGGGCCGAAGCATAGCAAAATTTAAAAGCATCTCGAAGTTTTTGGCGTATTCTGCTTTGTTTTTAATCTTATCTATTTCATTCTCATTAAGCTCCTGATTAAGCTTTATTCCCAGCCGGATAAAATTCTCAAGATCCAGTTCAAAACCAAAGTAGCCATCCAAATAAACATTCACGCGGTTTTTATTCTTTTGTTGAGAAATTTTGGTAATGCGGGGCATGAAGAATTATTCTTCGTCTGAATCTAAATTTTCTCCCACCTCATGCGGAAGCTTTTTGCCCGAGGCCAAGGTATCACGAATTTCTTTTTCAATTTTTTCGGCAAACTTAGGATTTTCTTTGAGATAATTTTTAGCCGCCTCCCTGCCCTGGGCGATGGTTTCACCTTTGTAGCTCAGAAACGAGCCGCTTTTGCCAATGATCTCCATGTCCACGCCCACGTCCAAAAGCCCACCGGTTTTGGAAATACCCTCGTCATTCATGATATCAAATTCGGCAACACGCAGGGGAGGTGCGACTTTGTTTTTAACAACGCGTACTCGATGACGCGAGCCTATGACTTCATCACCGTCTTTCAAGGTCTCTATGCGACGTACATCCAGCCTCACCGAAGAATAAAATTTCAATGCCAAGCCCCCGGGAGTAGTTTCGGGATTGCCAAACATAACTCCGATTTTCTGGCGAATCTGATTGGTAAAAATCAAAATGGTTTTACTTTTGTTGATGGCACCTGTGAGCTTGCGTAAGGCCTGACTCATAAGCCTTGCCTGCACGCCCACAATTGCATCACCCATTTCTCCCTCAAGCTCGGCCCTGGGAACCAAAGCTGCAACCGAATCTACTACAATCACATCAAGCCCTCCAGAGCGCACCAGAGTTTCTGTAATTTCCAAAGCTTGCTCACCCGAATCCGGCTGGCTGAGAAGAAGATCATCCAGGTTAACACCTATTGTTTCTGCACGGGTTGGGTCCAAAGCGTGCTCGGCATCTACAAAAGCACACTGGCCGCCGCGTTTTTGTGCCTCGGCAATAACATGGAGCGCCACCGTCGTTTTGCCTGAAGCTTCTGGCCCGTAAATCTCCACTATGCGCCCTCGGGGAAGCCCCCCTATCCCCAAAGCTATATCCAAGGCGATTGCTCCGGTCGGGATAGAATCAATATCCCTTTGTTGACGGGCGCGTTCGCCCAGACGCATGATTGCGCCTTTGCCATACTGCTTTTCAATCTGTTCCATGGCAAGCTTAATAGCCTGGAGTTTCTCAGAGGATCCTTCCGGCTTATCTACTTTTGGAGCTTCCTTTTTCTTTCTGGCCATTTATGGCTTTGTTGTAACATAAATATCCCATAGATGACAAGGGCCACTTTGTGCAAGTAAAATACAGGCTATGGAAATCACGAGGCTTGATAATAAAAATCTGGTGGGCCTCATCCGCGAAGACGCAGTTAAGCTTACAAAATAGCGAAGTAGTATAATACGCATTAGCGGGGTATAGTTTAAAGGCAGAATGGGCGCATGGGGTGCGTCCGGTCCAGGTTCGATTCCTGGTACCCCGACTGATAGTGCCTCACTCCGGGAAGTCAAGGAAAGACGCTTACCTGATTTTTATTTTTTAACTTTCACAAAATAAACCAGCCAAGTGGTTTTTTCGCTCATTGGCCTGACCTGACTTTCAACAACTTCAAAATTATTTCTTTTCAACACTGCTTTAAACTCGCCATCTTGCCAATAAACAAACAGCCTTTTTGTTTTGCCATTTACCCCGTCTTCCTCAAACCTTTGGCCCTCGCCTTTTTTGATTGAAACAAAGCCAATACCGTCATTTTTAACCACCGCATGCAATCTAGCCAAAGCCTCATTGATCCTGTCTTTGGGAATGTGGAGAAGCACCGCCGAAGCCCAAAAGCCATCAAAGGAGCTATCCGGAAAGTCCAGTTCATAAACAGATTGGTGCAAAAAAATGGCATTAGGATTCACCTTTTTGGCTTCTTGCAAAAGCCCGAGCGACGCATCTGTGCCAACATAATCATAGCCTTTGGCTATTAATTCTTTGGCATCCCTGCCCCCGCCGGCGCCGATTTCAAGCACCTTGCCTCGTGGCAGGAGTTGCCCAAACCTGGCCATCTCCTGGCCCCAAAAATTTTCGGTAAAATGCTCTCGGGACCACTCTGAAGCAATTGCATCGTATGTTTTTATTGTTTGCTCCTCTTCTTTTGTAAGCCGCATGTTTAAATTATACACGCCGCCAATCAAAAACCCCATTTACATGGGGTTTTTGTCTTAAGTAAATTATTTTCAAACTTACTTGTCGCGCTCCTCACAACTTAAACCTTGCCAGGTATCCTGGCTTACAAACTTGGTTAGCTTAGAGCCACCTACTTCTGCTTTTACTGCGTAGCGCACTTGAACTCCGCCGTCTTTTGTTGGGCGCTCATATTTTACTTTCCAGCATTGTGAGACCGAAACTTGCACACGTTCTCTTTTTTTAACATCGTAAAATTCAACTTGATTCATCTTAAATCACCCCCTTTTCCAGCAAGGCTAATTCCCGCTGGCTGCTAAGCTAAAAATAGTTCAAGCCCAGGCTCTTTGTCAAGCACAAACCTAGTTCATGGCACTTCCCGCAAAAAATGCTAAAATTAAAAAACGCTGAAATCATGAAAATTATGCCCCTACAAACTTACACGCTTTACATCCGAAATTTTATCTTTGGCGTGGAGGATAGTTTGGTATCTACCGTTGGCCTATTAAGCGGGATTGCGGCTGCGGGCCTACCCAAAAAAAACATCTTTGTTGCCGGAATCGTTTTGATTTTTGTGGAAGCTTTTTCTATGGGGGTGGGAAGCTACCTATCCGAGGACTTCACTGATGATATGAGAAGCCGTAAATATAAAAGGAACACCACCTTTTTTGCTTCTTTAATCATGCTTATATCATATTTCTCTGCGGGACTTATTCCCCTTGCACCTTATGTTTTTTTGCCAATTGATATCGCTATGTATGTTTCGATGACTTGCTCAATTTTTGTTCTTTTTCTTTTGGGCTTTCTGGGAGGAAAAAAATTTCAAGTTTCTCCTCTTAAACACGGACTAAAAATGATGTTTATTGGCGGTAGTGCAATCTTTATCGGCACATTTATAGGCAATTTATTTGACTAAAGTGGCATGAAGATTAAAAAACTCAAACCGGAAGTGTTTAGAGATATATACAGTCAAGTCCCCAGGCTTTGAGTGGACTTGATTATCAAAAGCGACCAAGGAATTGTGCTTTCAAAAAGAAGCATTCCACCCAGTTATGGAATGTGGCATCTTCCCGGAGGAACGATTTTATAAGAAAGCATAAATTTATTTAACGCTTTGGAGATTGTTTTTTGCGTCTGGCTTTTCCGCCGGTGCCTACCATCCGGCGCTGTCTGATGCGCGCATCACGCGTCAGAAGACCAGCCGACTTTAAAGGAGCACGGAATTCCTCTTTGGCCTTGGTAAAGGCTCTGGCAATGCCATGGACAGTGGCTTCAAGCTGGCCGATTTTTCCGCCGCCCGAAACGCGGACAGTTGCATAATACTTGCCTTCTGTTTTGGTCAAAGAAAAAGGAAGCAACCATTT
Source organism: uncultured Gammaproteobacteria bacterium (assembly GCA_964607795.1). Taxonomy (GTDB): domain Bacteria; phylum Patescibacteriota; class Microgenomatia; order UBA8517; family UBA8517; genus DYGT01. The sequence continues at coordinate 658 of CAZSLA010000028.1, read as the reverse complement.
ACTGCGCATGATAACACCAGGAAAATATTTTCCAATGACTTCTTCATTCACCAGGCTTTCTTTGTTGCCTTTGTAAAGGCGCACGCGGGCTGAAACGCTTTTGCGTCTGCCCACTGCATAGATATAATTTTTAATTGCTTTTTTAGCCATTTAGTTAATTTTTGTGTCTAATTTTTCTGTAAACGGGTGCTGGTCCTGAGGAAACACTTTCAGGCGCGCCAGCCTTTTATCCCGCAGCCGATTATCAGGAAGCATGCCCTTTACAGCCCTTTGAATTATTTTCTCCGGCTGCTCTTCGCGCATTTTTTCTACTTTGATTTCGCGAAAACCGCTCGGATAGCCGGAATGCTTATAATAAACTTTTTGCTTATCCTTGTGACCGGTCAGTTTTACTTTCTGGGCATTTTTTACCACGACCCAATCGCCCATGTCGAGGTACGGCGCATAATTGACCTTATGCTTGCCCATTAATAAACTGGCTATCTGAGTGGACAACCGCCCCAACACCTGGCCCTTTGCATCTATTTCATACCAGGCGCGATTTATATCTTTACCCTTGGGCTGCGTTGTTTGTTTCATTTTATTGCTTTCTTGTTAGGCTTTTTAGGCTCCATCTTTGGCAGCTCAACCCATGTGAGTCTGGCCATGGCTGCGCTAT
>CAZSLA010000027.1:0-11340 GCA_964607795.1 uncultured Gammaproteobacteria bacterium | reverse complement strand
GAAAAGCGCTTGGAAAAGGTAGTTGAGTACCTGAGCCACGAAGTAAACGTTTTGGATATTGAGCGTTAGATTTCTGTTAAAACCCAGCGCCGCTTTGAAGACCAGATGAAAAGGGCCATGCTTCGGGAAAAAAAGCGTACTATCGAGCAGGAGCTTGGCGAGGATGATTTGGATGGCCTGGGGGATAGTGACATTGCTGAGCTTAAAAAGAAGATCAAAGCTGCCCAGATGCCCAAAGAGATCCACAAAAAGGCTATGAAAGAGCTTAAAAAATTAAGCCAGCTTCCGCCTCATAACCCCGAGGGTGGGTATGTGAGAAATTATCTGGACTGGCTTGTGGATATGCCCTGGTCCAAGTATTCCAAGACAACCGTTTCAGTGAAAAAAGCGAGCAAAATTTTGGATGAGGATCACTATGCCTTACACAAAGCCAAAGAGCGCATTTTGGAATATTTGGCTGTGATGAAACTTAAAGAAGACATAAAAAATAAACGAGATGCCGAATTCGGCCATCCTACTATCTTGTGTTTTGTGGGGCCCCCGGGCGTGGGTAAAACCTCGATCGGTAAATCTATTGCCAAAGCTTTAAACCGCGAATTTGTGCGCGTGTCTTTGGGGGGGGTGCGCGATGAAGCCGAACTGCGGGGCCACAGGCGTACTTATGTAGGAGCTATGCCGGGCCGGATTGTCCAGTCCATCAAAAACGCCGGCACTAAAAATCCGGTCTTTATGCTTGATGAAATTGATAAACTGGGTGCGGATTACCGCGGGGACCCCTCAAGCGCCCTTTTGGAAATCCTGGATCCCGAGCAAAACAAAGAATTTTCCGATCATTACCTGGAGGTGCCCTTTGATTTGTCTGAGGTTATTTTTATTTGCACCGCTAATCTTTTGGACACCATCCCGCCTGCCTTGCGCGACCGTATGGAGATCATCCGCTTTGCCGGCTACATCGAGGATGAAAAATACTACATAGCCCAAAAATACCTGTGGCCCAAGCAGCTTAAGGTCAATGGCTTGGAAGGCAGGGATATCAAAATATCTGCCGATGCGGTTCACGAGATCATTAAGCATCATACGCGCGAAGCCGGAGTGCGAAACCTCGAGCGCACCCTGGCCGCAGTCTGCAGAAAAATTGCCCGCGAAGTGGCTGAGGGCAAAAAAGCGCCCCTAATTATCAGTAAGGCCAAAGTTGGGAAATACCTGGGTCCCAGGAAATTCCGCTCACAGATCAGGGGAGAGAGGGACGAAGTGGGCATGTCTACTGGTTTGGCTGTGACTGCAACAGGAGGAGAGATTTTATTTGTCGAGGTGTCTTTGATGCCCGGCAAAGGCAAGCTTACACTAACAGGCCAGCTGGGGGATGTGATGAAAGAATCGGCCAAGGCGGCATTCACCTGGACCAAGTCCCACTGGAGCGAACTTGGCTTAAGAGAGGATTTTGGTAAAAATGTAGATGTACACATCCATGTACCTGAGGGAGCCACACCCAAAGACGGCCCCTCCGCCGGAGTTGCCATGGCCACGGCCCTGGTGTCTGCGCTTACCCGCGTGCCTGTTAAACGCGATGTGGGTATGACCGGTGAAATTACTTTGCGCGGCCGGGTACTGGAAATCGGCGGAGTCAAAGAAAAAGTGATTGCCGGCCATAGCGCCGGCCTCAAGACCATAATTCTGCCTGAGGAAAATAGAAAAGACATGGAAGAAGTGCCGGAGAACGTCAAAAAAGACATAAAGTTTATTTTTTCTGATTCTTTGGAAGAGGCCCTCAAGGTGGCGCTTTTTAAATGGCCGGTCATAAACCAGGCCAATGGTAAGCGTAGTGTTGAGCCTCCGGCGTATATTGCCTCAATTTAACAAACTCCTGATATTTGGCTTAATATAAGGATTATATTCTTTAAATTAGGCTTAATGTAATGTAACGCCCCTCAATAGCCTATTGACATCTACAGCCATTTTTAGTACCATGTAGCCATGTTAAGTACCATGGAGACCAAAGCCTATACCCCTGAGCAAGTGGCTGAAATGCTGCAGCTGTCTAAAAACACGGTTTACGATTTGATTAATCGGGGCGAAATTGTGGCAAAAAAGTTTGGTAAGGTCTACCGGATTCCGGCGGTGTCCTTGGCCTTTTTGTTTACCGGCATGGATGAGGATCTTTACCAGGCTCAACTGGAGGATGAAAAAAATCTTAATAAGGCAAATGCTGTCATCCGCGATGTCCGCAAGCAATTATGGGCAAAATCAAAGTCTTTTTAGACAGTGATGTAATTCTTGCCGCGCTTCTTTCCCAAACGGGCGCTTCTTTTGAGGTCCTCAAAAATCCGCGGCTGAGCAAATATATTTCAGGCTCGATTAAACTGGAAGTGGAAACGGTTGCCAAACGGTTAAGCCTCGTGAACTTTAATGCCACGCTTTTTTCTGACATGAAAGTGGTTAAAATCAATTTAGACAAAGAAAGAGTGGTTGAAAAGTATTTGCCTTTTGTCCTGGATGCGGCAGATTCACACGTCTCGGCCGCGGCCCACAAAGCTAAGGCAAGTTTTTTACTGACCCATAACACCAAGCATTACCGCGCGGATAAAATCAAAGACAATTTACAGATTATTACCCTCAAGCCCGGGCTTTTCCTCCAGCACCTCCGAATCAGGTGAGCCCCCACTTGATTTTTTGAAACTTTACATCCCCCGGGCACTTGTTTCCGGTTTCTTGACTTTCCAAGCATATGAGGGTAGAATATTTTTAATCATTAGGGGGAAACGACCACTTATCTACGTGATAATGTGCTACGCCCCCCATTTTACTTGGTTTGTTTCCATTCCAACCTATCCTTCTCACGAATAACAAAAATTTTATATTTTTGAAATTTCTTTAACAAAGAGGACTCTGATTTTCTGTTTGGAATAATGATCGAGAGTAATTTCCTGTTCTTAATCAAAAATTCATGCAAACATCTGAAGTCTCCATCACCAGAAACGATAACAGACTTATCGTAATTTTTGAATTCAATTGCAGCCGAGTAAAGAACTAATTCCGCATCAACATTCCCCTTAGCTTTTCCATGATCATCCTTTACTGTCGGCTTAAAAACCAGATCATAACCAAAGCCTTTGAGATATTTGTATAAATTTTTGTTTTCGGGTATATAACCAATAAACAAAAAGGCTTTCTTGACCCTGAATTTGTTAGTCAGATATATGCGAAATTTTTTAAAATCCAGTTTCCACCCGCTGTATACTTTTTTGCCTTTTTTATAAAGATCTTTACTCGTGCCTAAGTTTAAATTTTGGCTGTCAATAAAAGCGTAAATAATTGGTCTTTTCATATTTAAACAATATCATTTTTGTCTATGGCCAATCCACAAATCATGTTTGTTTCCCCTCACACTTGATTTTTTGAAACTTTACATCCCCCGGGCACTTGTTAGGTTTTTACTGTATAATTCTTACATCTTTTTACCCCCACTTGCACTATAAGTTAAAACTTGCTTTAATAAAGTATGGCAAAGTTTGTGAGGCTAAAAGTTAAAATACCCGTGGTTGTGGCTGTGGTCTTGGCTGCCACCGCTTTAGTGGTTACCACCATAGTATACGCCTTGTCTTTAAGCGATTCCTACACCGCACCCGAAAAAATCGCCAGCATGGACAACTCCACTATTTGTAGCGGCGGAATACAACTTGAGGAAAGCTCGTGGACCAATATCACAGAATGTAACTGCAATGCCATCCTGGGCTGGTACTGGTACGAAACTAACGGCAGGGGGGCCTGCTGGAGCAAAACCCTGGCAGACACGGTTTCCTGGAATAAAGGCGTGGGCGATGACTCGGACAATCCCGGGGCTTATACCTGTGCCACGGACGTAACTGCGCTCAAAGACCGTATGGCCGCGGCTGCGGCCGGGGAGTGGTACAAGATAGTTTCTGACGTAAACGGGGTTTCTGTTGATTCTTCTAAAAACGGATCAAGCGGCTATTCCACGATTTCCGCCCTTGCCATCAGTGACTGCCTGGACAGCGTCCGCGACTTGTGCACAGGTGACGGCTGCCTGGGGGGGGATATTGTCGAAGTGAACAACAATCTCAAAGCTTGGGCTGGGGCCACAGGCAATAAGTCCGCGCTTCCCTACTGCGATGGCGCCGGCTGCGATTCGGCCGTAAATAGCGACTACCGCGCGGCATGCGAGGCTTCCATTAATGCGGATTTGCCTTTGCCGGCAGGTGGCGCACGAAGCTGCTATTTAACAGATGTATTTTTTAAAAACCAAAAGGCTTGCAATGATGGGGACGCGAACCGTGCGTGGGTGGCATCTGCCAACAGTGGCACGAATGCGAGGATACTGGGCAACAATAGTTGTGCCGCCGTGGACCACCACTACACCAGTCGCACGGGCTCTGACCTCGGGTTTCGGGCGGTGCCGCGCCCCTAGGAGGTATTTATAATTTTAGTATCTAGAAAATTATTTTATTTTAATAATAGACTATAGGATAGATATTATGGCACGTTACCACCACCTGACCATCTTCCAAAAATCTTATGACCTTCTTATCCGTATCTACCGCGAAGTGCACAACTTCCCCAGGGAATATAAATTCAGCCTGGGAGGGAAACTCCAGGAAACGTGTATGGAAGTTTTGGACAATATTATTATGGCAAATTCCATGAAGGACAAAGCCCCGGCCATAAATATGGTAAAAAGCAACCTGGACAGATTAATGATATATGTGCGCGTGTGTAACAGCCTGCATGTTATAAGCGACAGAAAATATGCTGTCCTGGCCGAAAAAATAGATGAAGTAGGTAGGATGGCCGGCGGCTGGCTGAAGGTGCATGGGGGCAGTGCTTTTAAAATGTCCTGATATTTCCTGTTACTTCAGTAACCTCCCAGTCGTCCCCAGCCCATGAACCGGCAGTCTTTTTGAGAATTTTTTGATATGGGTCTTGGCTCTTAGGCTTCATTGGTTTAGTTAACTTCATAAATTTAATTTAACATATTTGCCTGTGTTTGGGCATTTGTATAGCTTTCAGTCGGGGGTTAATTTGTGGTACGATAAAATCGGCGAAATCGCCGGTGGGCCGGAATTTACAGACTTAGCCCTTGTAGGTTTGTAAAGCGCGCAATATAAATACTTCGGCCTTTTTCTCCCGTGATTGCGGGAATATGGAAGCCAGAACCGTACCGGTAATAAGCCGGATCGGGACTGGCAATTAATAAGTAAAAAGGCAAAAGTGCATCTGCCAACAGTGGCACGAATGCGAGGATACTGGGCAACAATAGTTGTGCCAACGTGAACAACAACAACACCAGTAACACGAACAATAACAACGGGTTTCGGGCGGTGCTGCGCCCCTAGGAAGTATTACCGCCGGCCTTTTGCCTAAGCCGGAAATATTTAAAGTTATCTACAGGCTCCAAATGTTTTTTCAAAATGCCGAAATGGTTCTCCCACAGGCTCACGCACAGACGGTAGCTGGCAGCATGGTTAAAGTGAGCGTAATAGGAATTAATGCTTGAGAGGATGAATTTCATATTTTTGTTGCCAGTCTGATAAGTATGGAGCTTTTTTTTGAAATTTTTAATCACGCGCCTTCGCACCAGGGTGTGGCTTGGCTTTATAAAATAACCCAAAAAATCAATGCCGCTTGAGATTGGTTTTATTTTCCATTTATTCGGGTGAAGCTCAAGCTCCAGGTTTTGGGCCAAATAGTTTTCGATTTTTATTTTCATTTTAAACAGTGTTTCTTTGTTTTCGGCAAGGATGACAAAATCATCCACATAACGGATATAGTAGGGACACTTTAGTTTGTGTTTGACAAACTGGTCCAGCTCGTCCAAATAAACATTGGCAAAAAATTGTGAGGTAAGGTTGCCTATGGCAAGGCCACGACCTGCGGGTGCATTAAACAAAGATTTGTGCGGCGGCACCTTGGAAAAAAGCTTAAGCTGTCCATGCTTGGTGTGGTTTTTGGTGCAGTCGTGAAAAATAATAATTTTGCACAGCCACAAGATAGTGCGATTTTTAATTATCCGCTGGATTTGTTTAAAAAGAATGTTCTGGTTTATGGAGCAGAAAAAATTTTTAATGTCTGCCTGGAGGTAATATTTGGGGATAAAGGGCGAGCGTTTGCGCATAAAGTGCCGTAGTTTAGTAACCGCCAAATGGGTGCCTTTTTCCGGTCGGCAGGCGAAAGAAGTAAAAATAAATTTCGGCTCAAAAATGGGCAGTAAATAGCCATAAACCAGGTGGTGGACAACGCGGTCGCAAAAAGGCGCGGCAAAGATTTCGCGGGTTTTTGGCTCGGTGATCACAAACGCAGCAAAGCAGCCCGGGTAGTATGAGCCTGAGCGCAGCATTTTTATAAGACGGATGATTTCTTTTTCCAGATGGAATTCAAATTCAGAGGTCGTAGGCTTGAAGCGCTTATTTTTTTTGCACTGCCTCCAGGCGCTATTTAGATTTATGAAAGAAAAAAGGGGCTTCATTATTAAAACTCTCAGTCGGGCGAAGCTTCACCTAATATTACTATATCTGTTTATAAAGCCATGGGCTTTAGCCTGTGGATTTCTTGCATGACGCCTTCCGACATATTTATCTTTACGGTAGTAGAGCTTGCTTTATTTAAATGATATTTAAGCTTTTGTGGTAAAAATGCTATAGTTACAATAGCATAATGCCATGAGATATTTCAGGTTGTTTTTTGTGCTTGTAATCTTAATTATTTGTAGCTTAGTTTTTGTTTCTGAACCAAAAGCTGCAGTTTATGAAACTAGCGGTAGTTTTGTATCTGTGAATGTTTTAGTCAGCCAGGGAGTAAAGAGTGTTGACAAGTTCGGCTATGACGCGACAGTTCCGGCAAACACAAGCCTTAAAGTGCAGTTTTCCCGCGACGGCGTCAGCTGGAAAAATTCTGCGGGCGAGGATAATGGCTGGGACAGCTTATCCCAAGGAAATCACCTGGCTGAAGTTGATGCAATTAATCTTTCAGGCTTGGGATGGACAAATCATTATTTTTACTACAAAGTTTTGCTGGAAACCAGCGACACAGCCACAACTCCTGTTTTAAATGAGACCGTAGTTTATTATTCTCCTGGCGTTTCTATTGACACCGAAAATGTAGTAAATACCATTCCTAAGCAAACTACAGCAAGAGCTACGATTCTGGCCTTGGAAGGCGGCAACGCAACCGTCCGTGGCTTTAAATATGGTCTTTCCCAAACTGATACATGGGACGTGCATGAAGACGGGGACTTTGGCGCGGGGGACTATTCTTTGGATATTACGGGCCTTGATGCAAATACCACATATTACTATCGAGCCTATGCCACCAATCCCGAGGGGACGACTTATAGCAACTGGCTGAGCTTCACAACGGGCATATATGAGGCCACAGGAAGTACGGAGTCCGCAAATGTTTTGGGGGGAGAGTCCGTAAGCTCCATTGATAGCTTTGAATATGATCTCTCCGCAAAGCCCGCGGGCACCGACGCTACTGTCCAGTTTTCCCAAAACAAAACAAGTTGGTACAGTTCCGAGGGAGCTTTGGGTGGGACAGATACTTTAGTTCCTGGCACAAATGAGTTGGACCTAAGGCCTCTGGGCTGGGAGGGCGCCGATTTATATTACAAGCTTTCCTTGAGTGCAAACCCCGCCCGCGATGAAACACCGGTGTTGGCAAGCAGTACAGTCAACTATAATTTAAATTCCGCGCCTGGTGAGGCGGCATCTGCGGCACAGTACAAAAGCGATGGTGTAAGCGTAATTGCCAATGGGGATTATACCAATGAGGCAAGTGCTAAACTAAAAGCCCAGGTGACCGATCCGGACTCGGTTGAGCGCTTGCATTTATTTTTTGAAGTAGTAACTAATGCCAGCTCTTTTGCCTCTCCAGCAACGCCTGATATTTCCAGCTCGTGCGTGTCGGGAACGACATTTTCAGCTTGTATGGAGAAAATTTGGTATGTTACTTCGTCCTTAAGTGATTATTCAAGCGTGCCCTACGCGGGTACGGTGGATATAGCGGGTTTGAGTGATGCCACAGGCTACAAATGGCAGGTGAAGGCGTGCGACGACACACAAGCTTGTTCGAGTTGGGTTGAATTTAATGTTTCCACCCCTAACTTTACCGTAGATACAACCGCGCCTTCTGCACCGGGGGAAGGAACTACCGATAGCCCCACCAATTCTACATCTCAGGTGTGGGTATGGTCTGCTGCAAGCGATGCAGTTTCGGGCGTTGCCAGCTATATCTGGAGAGTATTAAATCAGGCTTTGGAGGTGGTGGATTCCGGCACCACAGGCCTGTTGACTGTCACCACTAATCTGACCGAAAGCATATACCAGTTTTTTGTCAAAGCAGTGGATGTTGCTGGGAATGAAGGCTCCGAGAGCCAAGGAAGCGTAACTGTGGATACTACCCCGCCTACGGTATCTTTGACTGCGCTTGTGCCTGACCCCAATAACGACAACACCCCGACTTTGACAGGAAGTGCAGACGGCGGCATCACTTCTTTAACTGTCATAGAATTCCAGCTAAATGGCGTGGGAGCTTGGGAAAGTTGCATAGCCACAGACGGCGCAATAGATGAGGCTTTGGAAACCTTTGCCTGTACTACCGAAGATCTTGCCGATGGAGATTACACAATGTATGTGCGGGCAACGGATGCGGCGGGAAATACCACGGAAGTAGACAATTACGCGCAAGACTCGTTCACCATAGACACTACCATTCCTACAGTTTCAATCTCTCCCATTTTACCGGACCCGACTACGGACACTACACCCACGGTTTTGGGTGTGGCCACGGACATAGACGGCTTGGTTGCTAATGTTTTATTCCGGGTAGATTCGGGGGCCTGGGCAAATTGTACCGCAGATGACGGGGCATATGATTCCCCGTCCGAGCAATTTACCTGCAGCATGTCCACGCTTTCCGAGGGTGAACATACTGTAGAGGTAAAAGCCGTGGACGACGCGGCTAATGAATCCCCGGTGGCGTCGGATACTTTTGTTGTAGATTCGGAAATTCCCGTCTCATTGTCTTTGGAGTCCCCAGGAAATTTTGATTATACAAATTCCTTGCGCCCGACTTTTAAATGGAAAGCAGCCCGGGACGAAACGGCAGGGCTTTCTAAATATATTTTAGAAATTGACAATCCGTTTACAGGTTTGCCCACGGGTGATTTTTCAATTAACGATATCCCGATTTTGCAAGACAATTTTGAAACCAATAAATATGTTGTGGCTTATGATAATTTTTCAGACCTGGATACGAGCAAACACTTCATCCTTGCCCGCACAAAATCATCCGGGCAGTGGAGCACAGATGCAAATTCCGGCCAAAACGACGGCGAATTAAAAGAGGGTAAAGTATACTGGCAAGTTAAGGCTGTGGATAAGGCCGGAAACGAAAGTGTAGCGGGAAGAACCTTGTTTGTGGATAGGACTCCTCCAGTGCTTAAGCTTACTCAGATCAATGATATTCCTTTTTCTTCAAACAATTTTTCTACAACGCAAAAAAGGCTGATTATTTACGGTAAAATTATAGATCCCCTAGCTGGAGGTGATGCTAGCCTCACGCAAGATGAAAACGGCCCGCGGGTTGCCTCCGGTCCCAAGGAGGTTTCGATTAAAATTGAAAAGAAGCAAGGCCTCCTGTTCAGCCTGCAGACGTTTTACACCATAAATATGGACAGGCCTTGGTACACTTGCGGTTCGGGTGAAGTAACAGACAATTCAAAGCAAAAGTGTGATAAATACCTTCCTTTTGAGTTTGCATCTGAAATGGAGATGGATCCGGGAGTTTATAAAATTACCCTCCTTGGCAAAGACAAAGCAGACAATTATGCCGAAACCAGCTTTATGCTTAGCATTGGTACTTTCACACAGATTGCTACCCCCGAAGAAATTGATAAGTTTGAAAAAGAAATAAAGGAGTTGCCTGAAAAAGAGCAGGAAAAAGCCAGGGAAGAGGTGGAAATTACAAAGCCGGAAGAGATAATTCCGCAGATTAGCTCGCAAGGTTTTTGGGCCAAAATCGGCAATTTTATCGGCAATATTTTTTCGGGGATTAAAAATGGAATGGCAAGCGTAGCCTTTACAATTGGCGAAAAAACACAGGGCATAAGCGAAGGGCTAAGTTTAGCAATTATCCGCCTTGCCTACGATTTTGTCAGCGAGCCCACGACGATTGCGGATGTAGAGGTAGAAATATTGTCACCCACCTCTGCCAAGATAAGCTGGAAGGTGAATCACCCGTCCACGGGCAAAGTGAATTATGGGCTTAATAAAACATATCCTTTTGATATTCAGGACACCAAGCGAGTGACCGAGCATGAGTTTGTTTTAACGGACCTGATTCCGGACACGGTTTATCACTTTGAAGTCATGAGCCAGAATAAAAATTATGTTTATGATGCTAACCGAGAATTTAGGACGCCAGAAGAATAATATATCAGAAAGGATATTTTTTACATTAATTGGAGCAATTTTTCGGCCAGATTACATAATCAACCCCGTCGACTTTTTGATCTGAATTAAAGTTTCCTTCACCCACTCATTTAGAGTTTGGGTGTTATAGTGGTTGAGCCAGATAATATAATCCACCCCATCGACTTTTCCATCGCGGTTGGCATCGGCCGGAGATAAGAATTTGGGTAGAAGCATGAATCGGAGCGCGTTGGATGTAGAATAGTCAGATTGAGCCAAGAAGGCCATGATTTCTTACTAACGATAAAATTAACATGAAATTTAGTTGCAAATAATCATTTAAATGAAGTATGATAGGATTGAGTCCATCGCTTAGATTTGTTTCCTTTTAGACCAAAGGGGATCCAAAAAACGATGGGAAAAAATCAAGGTCAGGTAAACGGAACTCCAACATTGGGGTTCCAGGTCGAGGAGAACGGATCTTGGGCTTGGTACCCAAATCCGTATCTCAGAAGACGCTATAGGAGGAGAGTCCGCAAACAGACTCCCTCCCAGAAGGACAAGAAAGAAGTGAAGTCCTGATCTTTAAGGCTTGGCCGCTTGAGAGCATAGAGAATACAATACATTTACCCTCTCGAGCGGCCAGATTTTTTAATACTTTTTGAAAAAAAGGAATTAGAAACAAACAACTACTGCTATACTATGAGGTTATTCCCCTCCAGGTTCTTTATCAATCACCGGTCGGTATGTATACATTCAAGCAATTTTGAGGTAAAATAGATGAGCTTAATGGCCCCATCGTCTAGTGGTCCAGGACAGTAGGTTCTCATCCTACAAACCAGGGTTCGACTCCCTGTGGGGTCACTAAATTTACATTTTAGGCACCAAGAGTCCCGATTAGACTGAAGAGAGGGAC
>CAZSLA010000026.1:0-12284 GCA_964607795.1 uncultured Gammaproteobacteria bacterium | reverse complement strand
TTTAAAACCACAGAAAGCTCAGAATAGAAATCCATAATGATCCTCAAACAATTCATGCTACGATTATCAATAAAAAATACTCCGCAGTTGAACTTGTTTATCAATATATCCAGCGGAATAACGCCTTTTATTCCAACATCAAAAAAATTCTTACGCTAACAGCTGAACTTGCCTATGCCCAGGCAAAAAAGGTAGACAGGATTATTGCTGAGCTTGGAGCGGAGGCCTTGAAAAGCTATCCGCTTTTAGGTGCGGTCCTGGGCTATAAGGATATGTTTTTAAAGGAAGGCGTGCGCACAACCGCAGGCTCAAAAGTATTGGCCGATTACAAGGCTCAATATACTGCCACAGCCATAAAGAGGATGGAGGATGCAGGCGCCATCACCCTTGCCAAGCTCAACCAAGATGCCTGGGCCCATGGGGCAAGCGGGGAAAACACTGATTTTGAAGTTACGCGCAATCCTTTTGACCGTTCGTATGTTACAGGGGGCTCATCGAGTGGCTCGGCGGCAGCTGTTGCTGCACGCTTTTCCCTGTTTGCTCTGGGAACCGACACGGGTGGTTCGGTGCGCCAGCCTGCTAGTTTCACCAACTTGGTGGGGCTTAAGCCCACCTACGGGGCTATCTCACGCTATGGTGTGATTGCCATGGCGTCCTCACTGGATACGGTGGGCATTTTCGGTCAAAGCGCCCAAGACGTAAACACTGTCTTTGATGCTCTCAAAGGCCCGGATGGCTATGACAGCAATGCCTGTCAAGGCGAGGTCAAAAAATTACCTGATAAACTTAAAATCGGCCTGCCCAAGGAGTATTTTGGAGCAGGACTTGATGCCGAGGTAAAAACGATTGTTGAGGAGGCTGCCGAGCTTTATCAAAACATGGGCCATGAGCTTATGGAAATTTCTCTACCTCACACAAGCTATGGCATCGCGGTTTATTACATCATTCAGCCGGCCGAGGTTTCCTCAAATCTTGCACGCTACGACGGCGTGCGCTATGGGCAAGATCGCTCGGCATTTTCAGCCGAAGCCAAAAGAAGGATTATGCTTGGGAGTTATGTTTTGTCCGCGGGCTATTACGACGCGTATTATCTCAAGGCTATGAAGGTGCGAAGCATCATCGCCGCAGAAATTAAGGCCGCCCTTGACAAGGTAGATTTTATTTTAACGCCCGTGGCTCCCACACCTGCATTTAAAATCGGCGAAAAAGTTCAAGATCCTTTAAAGATGTATTTATCAGATATTTTTACTGTCACGGCAAACCTGGTGGGCATCCCGGCACTAGCAATTCCCGCGGGCTTTACTCAAAAAGGCCTGCCCGTGGGTTTTCAACTTATGGGGCCAAGGTTTTCCGAAACCACGCTTTTGAATCTAGCAGCCAAATACCAAGACCAAACTTCCTGGCACACCAGAAAGGCAATTTTATAAATGGGTGACTATAAAAGTTTGCTGACAAAAAAATCCTTTCTGGCCCTGTGGCTATCCCAGTTTCTATCCCAGATTTCTATTCATACCTTGAATTTTCTGGTCATCCTCATTGTTTTTGAGGAAACCCAATCAACCCTGGCAACCAGCATGGTCTGGCTGGTGTATATTTTGCCTGCCATCCTTATCGGTCCTTTGGCTGCGGTATTTGTGGACCTTGTGGACAAGAAAAAGCTTCTGATGGCAACCAATGCCTCCCAGGCTTTAATTTTGGCAGTCTTTTCCTTTTTTTATGCAGACTTTGTTTTTTTGGCTTACGGGGTGGTCCTTGTATATTCGCTTTTAAACCAACTTTATATCCCCTCCGAAGTGGCAAGCCTGCCTGTACTGGTCCAAAAGAAATTTTTACCCCAGGCCAACGGCCTTTTTTTGGCAACTTATCAAGTAGCCCTGGTTTTGGGCTCAGGCCTGTCGGGCTTGGTGGGTGAATTTTTTGGCTACCAAAGCGGCTTTTTGTTTGCCGCCGCATGCCTGGCTATTGCTTTTGTTAGTGTCTACAGGCTACCCAGCCTGGGGCCCAAAAACAAAGAGCAAAGAGCAGGGAACCTCGGCCAACGGATCCGCCTGTATTTGTACGATGTTTTGGAGGGCTTTGTCTATATCAAAAACAACAAGGATGTTTGGCTGCCGTTTGTGACCATAGCGGGCCTGCAAGCATCACTCGCCGTGGTATTCGTCAATCTTCCGGCGATTGCCAACTCAATTGTCAAAATCAACCCTAATTATTCGGGCATTGCCATGGTTGCACCAGCGGGTCTGGGTGCTACCGCGGGCATCATTTTAGTGCCGAAACTCCTTAAATCACACACGAAATCAACCGTTGCCAAGCACGCTCTCACCATTTTGGCTGCTGGCTTTGGCATCCTGATATTTGTAGTGCCATACATGTCCCCCTTGCTCCGGCTTGTCATGTCCATTGCCTTATTTGTTCTTGCGGGCTTAAGCTTCATCGGCATTTTCATCCCCGCCCAGACACACCTGCAAGTATCAACGCCGGAAAAAATGCTCGGGCGGGTCTTTGGTAATTCCTGGTTTTTAACTACGGTCGCAACCGTCTTTCCCTTAATGTTTTCAGCAACCATCACCGAGCTTTTCGGCCCCAGAGTAATGTTTGCGGCCATGGGACTCGGACTTATTGTTATCAGGTTAAAATATAATCAAATTGTACGCGTCAAACTATGAAAAAATTAATTCCAGTCATCGGTCTTGAGGTCCACGTTGAGCTTGCGACTAAAACCAAAATGTTTTGTCGCTGCAGTTCCAATCACTTTGCCCAAAAGCCCAATACTCAAATTTGCCCCGTGTGTTTGGGGCTGCCCGGGGCTTTGCCTTTCGCAAACGGCGAAGCTATCCTCAGTACACTCAAGCTTGGCCTTGCCCTTGGCTCTGAGATTGCCCCTTTTTCCAAGTTTGACCGCAAGCATTATTTTTATCCGGACCTACCTAAGGGTTATCAGATAAGTCAGTATGATTTACCTTTTTGCAGGGGTGGAAGCTTTAGTCTTTCCCAGCAAAAAACCGTTCGCATCAAACGCATCCATCTGGAAGAAGACACCGGCAAACTGGTGCACCAAAGTTTGGGGCAAAAAAAGGTGAGCCTGGTGGATTATAACCGCTCCGGCGTCCCTCTGGTGGAGATGGTCACTGAGCCCGATTTTTCGGAGATAGAGGGCGTTATTGAATTTCTAAAAGAGATGCAGCTTATAGTGCGCTACTTAAAAATTTCCGATGCGGACATGGAAAAAGGCAGTATGCGCCTGGAGGCAAATATCTCGCTTCGGGAGAAACAAATGGGCTTACCGGCATATAAAGTTGAGCTTAAAAACATCAACTCGTTTAAATATCTTGCCAAGGCTTTGAGTGCCGAAATTGACCGCCAGAAAAAAATTTTACAAGACGGTAAAACCCCCAAGCAGGAAACCCGCGGCTTTAGTGAAGAGCAAAACACCACCTTTACGCAAAGAAGCAAAGAAGAAGCCCAAGATTACCGCTATTTCCCCGAGCCGGATCTGCCGCCGGTGACGGTAGATACTAATTTACTTGCCGAATTGAGAGCAACCATGCCTGAGCTTCCGGCTGCAAAAATAAAGCGCTGGAAAAAGCTTGGGCTTTCGGAACATTACATAGAGACCTTAGTTTCAAGCCCCGCCCGCGCCGAATATTTTGATGCCGCCCTGGACCACGCGGCTAAGCAGCAAATTTCCCCGCTTGAGCTTGCCCGTGTCATGGTTAACCAAAACATAGATGAAAAATACCCTGAACCTGCGGGTCTGGTGACAAAACTTTTAAAGCTTCACAAAAAAAACTATGCAAAGGCTGATGAGGTTCAAAATGCAGTTGCCAAAGCCGTGGCCACAAACCCCAAAGCAGTTTTGGATTATCAAACAGGAAAAACTCAGGTGATTGGCTTTTTAATCGGGCAAGTGCAAAAGGAATTAAAAGGCAAGGGTGAAATAAAAATTATTCAAACTGTTTTACAAGAAGAACTCAATAAAAAAACAATAAATTAATAGTAATTCACCCAATAGGGCATAATCAAGCATATCTCAACACTCCTAATTTGTACGACTAAGCATAAATTAACCAGTCCTTAAAGAGCTCCCAAACCTCGATAGGCCTGGCTTATTTTTTTTGCTAAAATAGAACCATGAGCGACTTTGTCCACCTGCATGTGCACACAGAATATTCGCTTTTGGACGGGCTTAGTAAAATCAAAAAACTAATCAGTTACATCAAAGAGCTTGGCATGGACAGTCTGGCAATCACGGATCACGGCGTAATGTACGGAGCGATCGAATTTTATAAAGAAGCGACTGCTCAGGAAATCAGGCCTATTGTGGGCATGGAAGCCTACATTACCGAAGACAGACGCCTCAAACAAAAAGGCGAGCAGAAAAATCACCATCTCCTCTTACTTGCTAAAAACAAACAAGGGTACCAAAATCTCATGAGGCTGAGTTCTATCGCTCATTTGGAAGGTTATTATTATAAACCGAGAATTGATCACGAAACCCTCAAAAAATATGCCAAGGGCCTGATTGCCACCTCTGCTTGCGCCCAGGGTGAGGTTGCCCAAGCCATAATCAACAAAGATTATGCTGCCGCCAAAAAAAAGATTGATTGGTATTTAGATGTTTTCGACGACGATTATTACTTGGAAGTTCAAAGGCATTTTTATGCCCAGCACGCCCAAAATGCCGAAAACACAGAAATCAAGCACGAGCTTTTGGGCATGGCCGACAATGAAAAAATCATCAATGAGAATATTATTAAATTAAGCCGTGAATATGGCATCCCTATGATTGCCACCAACGACGCCCACTATATCAAAAAGGAGGACGCCGTCGCCCAGGATGCTTTGGTGTGCGTGGCTACAGGCAAAGAAGTAAGCGATATCCACAGACTCCGTTTTGTGGACACGCCGTCCTATTACATAACTTCTCCCGAGGAAATGTACGAAATCTTTAGCGACTTGCCCGAGGCAGTGAGTAACACCACAAAGCTCTCTGAAAAATGTAATCTGGAAATTACCCTCGGCACCTACTTTTTCCCTAAGGTTGATTTACCCGAAGGCAAAAGCGCCGACCAAGTCCTGCGGCAAAAGGCGGAGAAGGGGCTGAAATGGCGCTATGGCAAGATAACTCCTGAGCTGCAAAAACGACTTGACTATGAGCTTGAGGTCATTATCACTAAAGGCTATTCCGCCTATTTTTTGATTTATCAGGACATGGCTTACTGGGCCAGGAAAAGGCGGATCCCGATCAACATCCGCGGCTCAGTGGCCGGGTCTTTAGCTTCGTATGTCTTGGGCATCACCACCGTTGATCCCATCCGCTTTCACTTGCCCTTTGAGCGCTTTTTAAACCCATACCGCCCCAGCGCCCCGGATATTGATCTTGACATTGCGGACGACAAAAGGGGCGAGATGATCCATTATTTGATTGAAAAATACGGAGAGAAAAAGGTTGCCCAGATTTGTACTTTCGGGCGAATGCTTGCCCGCGGCAGCGTGCGTGATATCGCCCGCGTTTTGGGCTACCCATATGAGATGGGGGACAGGATTTCTAAACTCATTCCAATGGGCTCCCAGGGCTTTCCTATGACCATTAAAAGGGCTCTTGAGGAAAATCAGGAGCTTCGAAAACTATATGAAGAAAATAAAGATGCCAAAAAAATTATTGATTTGGCGCGCGAAATCGAAGGCAATGCCCGACATGTATCGGTCCATGCCGGGGGCGTGGTCATTTCGCCCACTGACCTCACCGACTTTACCCCGCTTCAAATAGACACCTCAGAAGAAAAAAAACTTATTACTCAATATGAGATGCACGCGGTTGAGGATGTAGGGCTTGTGAAGCTTGATGTTTTGGGAATCCGAAATCTGTCTATTTTGCACGAGGCTGTTGAGCGCGTCCATCTGTCTACCGGCCAGGTCATTGATATAGGAGACCTTCCCCTTGACGATAAAAAAACTTACGAGATGCTCAGCCGAGGCGAAACCATGGGTGTATTTCAACTTTCAGGTTCTGGTATGACGCGTTACCTTGTGGATCTTAGGCCGGAAAAAATCGAAGATATTATGCTTATGATTGCCCTTTACCGGCCGGGTCCCATGATGAATATTGACGAATATGTCAAGCGCAAAAACGGTGAAAAAAAAGTGGAATACTTTCACCCCAAAATGGAGAAATTTTTGGACAAGTCGCTTGGAGTCCTTGTATATCAGGACGATCTTTTATACACAGCCCTTGAGGTTGCGGGTTATGATTGGGAAGAAGTGGATAAATTCAGAAAAGCAGTTGGTAAAAAAATTCCCGAGGAAATGGCACGACAGCATGTGCGCTTTGTCGAAGGTTGTATGGAGTATTCCAACATGAGCCGAGAAGATGCCGAAAAACTTTGGAAACTCTTTGAACCTTTTCAGGGCTATGGCTTTAACAAGGCCCATTCTGCATCCTACGGATTTGTGGCCTACCAAACGGCTTATATGAAGGCTAATTTTCCGGTTGAATATATGGCGGCTCTTCTGACCGCAGAAAGCAATGACACAGACAAAATCTCCTCGGCAATCAACGAATGCCGCAGAATGGGCATCAAGGTGCTGCCGCCGGACATCAACGAAAGCGACACGGGATTCACGATCATTAATGATGCCGATTCTTTGGACAAAAAAGCCATACGCTTTGGTTTATCCGCCATCAAAAACGTGGGAGAGAATGCGGTAAACGCAATTTTGGATGCCAGGCGCGAGCGGCCATTTAATTCCTTTGCCGATTTTTTAACCCGCGTGGATTCCAGAAAAGCCAACAAACGTGTTGTGGAAAGCCTAATCAAAGTTGGGGCCCTCTCTTCTTTTGGCAATCGCGCAGCGCTTCTTACTTCTTTAGATGAGATCCGAAGCCGGCTCAAACCGACCGGGCTCAAAGGCCAGCAGGATTTATTTTCCACAGCCGAAGAAAAAAAAGTGGAAGCCGGCCAAAACATCCAAAAAATAGTTTCCAATGTACATGAATTTCCGGATGAGGAGCTTGAGGGTCTGGAAAAGGAGCTTCTGGGCTTTTCTTTGTCCGCCAAGCCCTTGCGCGAAGTCATAGCAGCGCTCATCCCGCACCGCACCCACGCTATCAAGGACCTAAGTTTTGAAGAGCTGCCGGACATAGGCCTGGCCAAAATTGCCTGCGTAGTGCGCGACATGCGGGTGGTTACGACCAGAAAAACGGGCGCGGAAATGGCTTTTGCCCAGGTAGAGGATGAAAGCGGTTCGGTAAACGTGGTCATTTTCCCCAAAATCTATGCCGAAACCAAGGCCATCTGGAGCGATTACAAGCCCATTTTGATCACGGGCAAACTCGATAACCGCGAAAATGAGCTTTCCCTTTTGCTTAACCTTGTGGAGACCGAAGCCTCCCTGGGAGATAAAAACGGCACCCTCCTGATAAGTGTCCCCAGGAATATTACCAAGGAAAAGCTTCTTGAGCTCAAGGAACTTCTCCTTAAAAACCCGGGCAAGCACGCAGTGTCCATACTTTTTGAAGCAAGCGGGAAAAACATGGACTTGCCCTTCAGGATTGACTGGTCGGAAAACCTGTCGCGCGAAATCGCAAGCTTACTTAATTCCAGTTGAAAATGCCCCGGGTTTTGGGTTACAATAACTCCTATGGCAATAACAGCCAGTCACAACGAAGTTGCTTTTGGAGTAGGGGACGTCATCCGCGTCCGCCAGCAAATCATTGAAGGCGGCAAAAAAACCCGTAGCCAGGTCTTTGAGGGAATGGTCATTGGCATCAAAGGTGAAGGGACAGGCAAAAGCTTCACAGTTCGGAGAATCGGTTCACAAAAAATCGGCATTGAACAAATTTACCCTTTGAATTCCCCTTTAATTGAGGAGATCCATGTGGTGCGCGAAGGCAAGCGCGGTATCCGCCAGGCAAAGCTCTACTACACGCGCCGCAAAAGCCCCAAGGAAATTGAGGAGATTTACTCCCGCGCCCGCAGAAAAAAGGCTTGACAAACACCAAAATCTTACTATAATAAGGCTCTATCGCGCCTGTAGCTCAGTTGGCAGAGCAGTGTGAGTCGGCAATTTTAGTCGACATCACAAAGATCACAGGTTCAAATCCTGTCAGGCGCATTGGAGACGGTGTGGGAGAGGTTAGATCGGAGATACGCACAGCCCATCTGCGCCCTTTCTTATCTTTCTCTCCACCAACCACACACCGTCTCCTAGCTTTTTCTCCAATACCCTTTTGTCAAACTTGTGTATAATGAAGCCATGATCATTTTGGGTATAGACCCAGGAACCGCAACTACAGGTTATGGCCTGATTAAAATAAACGGAAACAATTCTCTCAAAGTTATTGGCTATGGCCTCATCGAAACCAAAAAAGATTTAAGCGCTGGCAAGCGCCTGGCAAGCATCCAGCTCCAATTAAGTAAAATCATCTCCCTCCATAAGCCAGATGTCCTGGCAATAGAAAAGCTTTTTTTTGCGACGAATGCCAAGACCGCGATCCGCGTGGGCCAGGCCCAAGGCGTGATGCTTTATAGCGCGGCTATTGCCGACATTCCGGTGTATGAATATGCTCCAGGCAGCATTAAGAAAATGGTTTCCGGAAACGGCAGGGCCGATAAACTGGCTATTCAAAAAGCGGTACGGAAATTCTTGGGTGCCAGTATTAGAAAGAAGAAGGGCGGCAAGACACATTTTGACAATGCAGCTGATGCTTTGGCGGTTGCTTTGTGCCATATTACAACTCAAAATGGACAATTATAAAATCGGAACAGTCACGCATTATTATGGTAAGATCAAGGTTGCTATTGTAGAGCTAACAAACGCGATCGGGGTGGGCGATAGAGTACGCTTTGTCCGCGGTGGCGAGGATCTGTTTACCCAAAGCATCGAATCTATCCAAAAAGAAAATGAAAAAGTTACAATTGCCAAAAAAGGCGAAACTGTCGGGATTAAAACCCAAAATCCACTCAAAGAGGGCGCGGAAATCTATAAAATCTAAAAAAATAGACTGGCTACCCGCGGCAGACATCAATACCCGAATTAAGCATTTGATCACAAGCGCCGAGCTTGACTGGATTAAGGGAGTCAATATCAAGTGCTTCCGCTCGGTCAATGCACAGACGCGCGCCTATGCCCGAATCTGGGGCCTAGGGCGGATATGGCAATTGGCACTAAATCAAAAGCCCTTGTATGTCATCGAAGTTATATCCGAAAAATTCGATGCTTTACCACAAAAAGATAAGGATCGGATTCTTTTGCATGAGCTTGCACACATTCCCAAAAGCATAAGCGGCGCATTACTCCCGCACACCAGACGCGGCAAAGGCAGCTTCAACACGAAACTCAAAAGTATGATCAAAAACTATGAAATGACATGAAAATCACTCTCATCCACGGAGATCATGTGACGCTCTCGCGCGAGCGCTTTTATAGCATCATGTCCAGGGTAAAGGCGCGCGGCTGGGAAGTGGTGCACTTAAACGGCCAGGATTTATCCGCGCTTGACGGGCTTATAAATGCGTCTTTGTTTAATACCAACCAACTTTATGTCATTGAGGATGTGGATAAGATACCCAGCCATGAGCTTAAATGGTTAGAAAAAAACCACACCAGGTTGGAAACCAATCTTTTAATCTGGCACAGAAAAGAGCTTGGCCAAAGGCTGATCAGGTCCCTCCCCAAAAACACGAGCTTTGAAGTTTTTAAACTCCCCAAAATTATTTTTACTTTTTTGGAGGATATAAAGCCCAAAAACGCAGCTTCTGCATTGAAAAAACTGCAGGTGATAAAAAAGACCGAGCCGCCGGAATTTGTTTTGGCTTTGTTGGCCCAACACCTGCGGGACCTGACCATAGCGAAGCTCGACGGCAATTTGCCCTATCCCAACTGGAGAGCAAATAAAATCATAGCCCAGGCACGGGCATTTGATGAATCAAGATTAAAAAGCTTTATCAAGGATTTGGCGCAGGCGGATGTGGATGCCAAAACCGGTGGCCCCCCCTTGGCAACTTCGCTTGACCTGATCCTGATGACGCATCTAGAATAAGTTAATGGCTTTAAACCCAAACATATTCCGTGGCTACGACATCCGTGCGCTTGTGGACACGGACTTAAGCCTAGAAATAATGGATCTTTTAGGCAAAGCCTATGCTACATTTTTATTCAGGCGGCAAATAAGGCACGCGGTCGTGGGCCGCGACATGCGCGCAACTTCAGAAAGCTACCAGCAGGCTTTTATGCATGCCTTAAGCGAGGCCGGCATAAATATTATCGACATTGGACTCACACTCACGCAGATTATGTACTTCGCCCAGTATCGCTACCTCACAAAAGGCGGAGCCATCATCACCGCTTCCCACAACCCAAAGGAATATAACGGCCTTAAGCTTGCAGTCGGCTTTTCGGATACCCTGGTAACCAGCGAGATTCAGGAGCTGAGGCAAATTACCGAAACCAGAGACTTTAAAACCTGGGGCACAAAAGGGGAGATCCAAGAAGATGACGTCTTTCTGGCTTACAAAGAGGACCTTTTAAAACGAGTCCAGCTTAAGGATGTCAAGCTTAAAATTGTGCTTGATGCAAGCAACGCCACAACCGGCATCTTTTTACCCGATATTTTGCGCAGTGTGGGCTGTGAGGTGATTGAGCAAAATACCAACCTGGACCCAAGCTTCCCTCTAGGCACGCCGGACCCTACTGATAAGGATGTCCTGGAAAGGTTGGCCAAGCGGGTGTTGGAAGAAAGGGCGGACCTGGGTCTGGCTTATGATTCAGATGGCGACCGCGTGGGCTTTGTGGATAGTGAGGGCAACCTAATCTGGAATGACGTACTGGTGGCGCTTTTTGCCAAAGACATCTTGTATTATCTACCCGGAAGCCCGATTGTATTTAATACTCTCTGCTCCAAAGCAACCTCGGATGTGATTGTGGCCGCAGGCGGCAAGGCGATCATGGAAAAGACGGGTCACAGCTTTATCAAGGCCCGCGTCAAAGAAGAACGCGCACCTTTTGGCGGGGAACTCTCCGGGCACTTTTTCTTTATGGATAATTTTTACGGCCACGACGACGGCGCCTTTTCTACACTGCGGCTGCTTCAGTATTTGCATCGGACAAAAACAAGCCTAAAAGAGGCGCTTTTGGACATTCCCAAATATATCTCGAGCCCCGAGATAAAACTTGGCCTCGCCGATGAAGTTAAGTTTAACCTGGTTAATAACGAGATCGCCGACGATATCCGAAAGCTTTTCCCAGATGCCCAGTATACAGCCATTGACGGCTTTCGCGCCGACACTCAAGATAAAATGGTCATCATCCGCGCCAGTCAAAACGGCCCGTACATTACGATAAAATTTGAAGGCAAGACCCAGGAACAATACGATCAGCTAAAACAAAGCATAAAAAAAATCCTGGAAAAATACGATCAAATCATATGGAGCGAGGGTGTAAACACCCACGCATTTGACTGATGAATAACACTCTGCCTAATGACAATTCGCAAGTAAACTATCCGGATGTATTGGCTTCTATCAGAAATCTGGCTGACCAGATGGAAGACGGAATAAACCTGGTTAGATCTAAGATCGAGCCGCAAAAATGTCGACTGGCAAGACGGGTGGCTATCTGCGGCATGGGCGGCTCGGCCCTGGCGGGCAGGGTAATCAAAAGCGTTTTTCCACATGCGCGCTCGCCAATCGAAATCATCAACCATTACCAAATTTCGCAGTCCCTGGGCCCGGATTCGTTGGTGATTATTTCCTCTTATTCCGGCAGCACTGAAGAAACCATAAGTGCCTACCACCAGGCCATTTCCCAGGGCACCCAGGTTTTTATTGTAGCCGGCGGAGGCAAGCTTTCAGAAATGCCAGAAGGTGAGGTTGCGGATAAATTCATCTTTCCTATTGACAAAAACCCCAGCAACCAACCCAGGCTAGGTTTGGGCTATGGTTTGGGCGTTATTTTGGCCATCTTGGCAAGCTGTGATTTTATCAGTTTAAGCGATGAGGAATTGGCCGAAAGCGTCAAAAACCTGAGAGTTTTTCTCTCGGATTTTGCCGTTGATAAAAATGAGGACACGAACCTGGCAAAGAAAATGGCCCGTGAGCTGGTACACAGACTGCCGGTTTTGGTGGCCAGCGAGCACTTGGTTGGATCCATGCATGTATTTAAAAACCAACTTAATGAAACGGCCAAAAATTTTGCTCTGGCCTTTGAACTGCCGGAATTAAATCATCATTTAATGGAGGGCTTAAAGCGCCCGCCCGAGCTCAAAAAACTTATGCTTTTTATCT
>CAZSLA010000025.1:0-13055 GCA_964607795.1 uncultured Gammaproteobacteria bacterium | reverse complement strand
ACAAGAAAAGAAACATACTTTGGAAAAGACAGATAACCACTAAACTCATGAAGGGCGTCATTTTGGGTGACAACTGCACCGATGCCGATATCTCCCGGGAGGTCAAAAATTTTAATGATGGAGCCCTATCATTTTCAAAGAAGTCAAATACCCGGGCAGATTTGGCGTTGGCGTGTTTGATAAAATCAGAAAGCTTAAGCCATTGGTCTGCGGAGAGCTGGAGGCTGTGGATTTGAACAATCTTTATCTCGGGTAAAAGTCTTTAAAAAGCGCCACACTCAAGGGCTTTTGAGTGATGCCGACACTTTTGATAGCCTGTTTGAAGTCAACCGTTTTTGCTATGAGAAGCAGCGCGCCATTTTTTGATTTTGGCGTGGTTTCCGGATAAAAGAACTTCGGGCGCCTTCCAGCCTCGGTAGTCAACTGGTCTTGTGTATTGCGGATACTCCAGATACCCTGGGATGGAGTGCGATTCCTCTACAAGTGATTCTTTTTTTCCAAGCACTCCAGGAATTAACCTTGCGGTAGCATCCACAATTGCCATTGCAGGAATTTCGCCACCGGTGAGAACAAAATCGCCTAAAGAAATTTCTTCGTCAACCAGGTGCTTTCGGATGCGCTCGTCAAAGCCTTCATAATGTCCACAAATGATGATCAAGTGCGTGTGTTTCACCAAGGCTTGGGCCTTTTGCTGGGTAAAGCGCGTGCCGCGGGCAGACATAAGAATAATATGAGAATCTTTTTGTTTCAGAGCTTTCAGGGCCCTGTCAACCGGCTCGACCATTATTACCATGCCGGCTCCGCCTCCATAAGGGCGGTCGTCCACCGTCTTGTGCTTATCTATGGCCCATGCTCTTAAGTTGTTGATATTAATTGCAATTAACTTTTTTTCTTGGGCGCGCTTGATAATCGACTCAGAAAAGATGCCCGCAAACATCTCAGGGAATAACGTAATTATTTCTATATGCATCCAGAGCCCATTATACAAAAAATTTATTGCTTGTCATAGCGGACCATTTGGTGCTAAGCTAAATTAATAAGCATGCAAAAAAAAGTTGTCATAATCATGCCTACTTACAAAGAGGCGGAAAATGTCGGCAAAATGATCCCCGAGCTTTTTGATACGGAGTTCCCGAAAATCACTGATGCAGACATGCACCTTTTAGTAGTCAATGACCTGACTCCCGAAGGCATGGATGACGGCACAGGAGATATCGTCCGTGCAAAAATGAAAAAATATGAAAATCTTCACCTTCTGGAAGCCCAAAAGCAAGGCCTTGGCTGGGCCTATATCCGGGGCATGAAATATGCCCGGGACAAGCTCAAGGCAGACGCAATTATGGAAATGGATGCGGATTTTCAGCACCCGCCGCGTTTTGTTAAGCCCATGGTCGAGGCTTATCTCGGGGGGGCAGATTATGTCATCGGCAGCCGCTATATACCAGGCGGCTCGGTGCCAAGCGAGTGGGCGATCCACAGAAAAGCCATTTCTTATTTTGGCAATTTGTTTATCCGTGTGGTTTTGCTCAAGCCCAAGCTTCACGACCTGACAACCGGCTTTCGCCTGACCAGGGTAAAAGGGGTACTTGACAAAATTGACCTTGATAATCTGATGGAACCGACGCGTTTTGCCTACAAGGTTGACCTTTTATACCAGTCGATCAAAAATGCACGCACAGTAAAAGAAGTGCCTTTGGAGTTTGCGCCGCGCACAGAAGAAACATCCAAATTCAGCATGAAGGAAATGATTTCCACTTTTCGTGTAGCCATTATTTTGGGCATCAGAGATAAACAAAAATTCATCAAGTTCGGGACTGTGGGCTTTGCCGGCTATGTGGTGAATGCTGTTTCTCTGCATATTTTTGCAAGTCGCCTGAATTGGCCCGAAGCTTTGGCCTGGGCCGGCTCCACAGAGCTTGCAATTATTAATAATTTCACCTTCAATAACCTCTGGACCTTTAAACAAGACAAGATCACGGGCGCCAGGCAGTTACTTGCAAAATTTATCCAGTTTAACGGCACTTCTTTGGGGGCACTTTTGATCCAGACGGTGTTTGGTGCTTTGGGGGTAAGGCTGTTGGGCCCTGAGTACCGCCAGTTGATTTTGCCCTTTATTATCGCCTTTTTGGTTCTTCCCTATAACTACTTTATGTATAATGTGGTCATTTGGAAAAGCTGGAAATTGCCCCGCAAAAAAGCATAAATACCCTTTATGGCCAATGTCGATCCCCAAAAAAATGAGGTTGAGTTTAACCGTTTTTTGCTTTGTGAGTATTTAAAATACGGCTCGGTGGATGCGGTTTTGAAAAAGCATTATTATAGTCTTCCCATATCCACGGCCTCGTACCACCGGCTCTTGGATAAAAAGGGGATTATCAAGGCCGCTGGTCCGCATGGAAAAATAACCGAGGCCTTGGCTTTTATGGAATACCTGGCTGAAGAAAAGCTGCCTTTGGAGCGGCTTTATAAAAAGCTTCCCCCTAGCTTTGAAACTTCCAAAATTACTTTGCACAGGATCTATAGCCATATCAAACGCGGGATCACCAGGCGCGCCGCGACGGGCCTTGTGATCACGCTTGAAAACAAGCCAAAGAAAATTCTCTTTGCCAAGGACAATTCCATGCCGCGGCTTATATATGGCAAGCAAAAGGGCGCGATAAGTATCCCCATGACATTTTCCAAAATGGGCGAAAGCCCGAAAATATCGGCCAAGCGGGTTCTTCAGCAGGAAGTGTTTACCCAGCGGGCAATCGACAGCACATTTCCGGATGAATTATTAAACCAGGATCTGGCTTTGATTTTAAAAATCAGAATCTTGGATATTTCCCTGAGCATTTATCATTTGGAAATTCCGGATGATATTGCGGGCTCACTTACTTACTCAAGCTTTCGTATGAGCGAGCACGTCTTTTTGAGCTCGGGGGAGATAGAAAAGCTTGCCCAGGAGGGCAAATTAAGAAGCGGGGTTTTGGAAATTACAAATTTTTATAGGCAAAGCTTAATGGGTAAGGAAGTAGCTGAAAAACAGGTGGCAAGCCTTAATCTGCTGCTTCGGCCTGGTATACAATAGTTGGATGTATTTTTTCAAGCTCAGGAGATTTTGGCATTTCATTTTGCTTGGGTTCAAAAGTACCCCAGGGAGTAATTAAATTCCCCTTGTTTTGTGAGACAAGGATTTGACTGCGGGCCAGATGGAGCCTCCGCACGCTTGAGTTAATACTGGGTCTTTCAGCCATGAGCTTATATTAAAGCTTAGAAGCTTTCAAAGCCTCTCAGGTTTATAGAAGTAAAGTCCAGTCAGAAACAGGCATCACGTTTTTGGCAATAAACGCCAGGGAAAAAAGATAAATGGGAAGAATAATTATAGCAAAGGCGATTTTGAATTTTTTGCTTGTAATGGTTTCGTGATAGCTTATAAATAAGAAAGGGATGACCGGAAGCGAGTAGCGGATGATGTCACGGTGCGAGACAAAAAAAACTGAAAGCAAAAAAATTCCCGTAAACCAGGCCAGGCTTTCTTCCTTTTTTTCAATAAGTTTAAGCACCCCCCAGATGGCCAAAAGATAAAAGATGACGATTTCTTCGAGCCAGTGAGTTTCCACCCAGCTGGCCTGATAGTTAAAAACCTGGAAAGGCGGAAAGACCAGGTGGATATTATCCCCCGAGTGGAAATAGGCAAAAAAGTCGTTGACTGCATGGGAATAAAAAATAAAAACTCCCAGAAGTGACACAGGGATCAACAACACCCAAAGCGTTTTAAATTCTATGCTTTTGACCCAAGAGCTAAAGCGCGTAGCCGCGAGTTTCCTTAGCTCGGGTAGGGCAATGGCACCGATGTAAGCAAGAAACAAAAGAATACCTGGGGATTTGGTTAATTGGGCAATGGCACCCCAAATGCCCGCCCAAAAATACTTTTTGTTTTTAAAATAAAAAATAGAGGCAATGATCGCGGCAATAAACAAAGGCTCGGGGCTGCCTACGGAGCGGACAATAAGCCAGCGCGCCGGAAAAACAGAAAAAACAAAAGTTAACCAGTAGACGTCTTTGGGCTGGACATAGTTTTTAATGAGTTTATAAAAATAGACAATGGCCAAAAAAGAGCTGAGGACGGTTACCACAAGCATGGCATAAGGAAAAACCAAAACCGAGCCCAAGAAGCGAATCAAAAGCGGAAACAAAGGAAAGTGGGCTGCATAATATTCGCCGGGTAAGTTAAAAGCAAACTGACCAAGAGCTTCTTTGTTGTACAGAGTTTTGGCAACGGCAAGATAAAGGGGCCCATCGTAATTAGAAACAATGGTCACCATGCCGTCGCGTGGAAGGGGTATATGCCAAAAGTTTTCTAGGCGCAAAAAAAACGGCAGCCAAATCAGAAGCGTGGGCACCAGGGTGCAAAAAACAAGCGGGAGGTAGCTACTTAGCCTTTTCATGACTAGCCCAATGTTACAATATTTTCGGTACTTGTGCTAGACTTCAAATATGGCTGCGATTGATAAAATAAGCGTCTTTTTTCCGGCGTACAACGAAGAAGAAAACATAGAAAATACGGTTAAAAAGGCAGTCAAAATCCTGGAAAAAAAATTTGCCCGGTGGGAAATAATTATTGTTAATGACGGCTCAAAAGACAAAACAGGCAAAATTGCCGATCGGCTTGCCGGGGTGAATCCAAATATAAGCGTAATTCACCACAACCCCAACCGCGGCTATGGCGGGGCTTTTAAAAGCGGTCTCTATGCCGCGCGCTACCCCTGGATCAGCTTCACAGACGCAGACGGCCAGTTTGATTTTTCTGAAATAGAAAATTTCATCACTAAACAAAAGGAAACAAATGCAGATTTGGTGGTGGGATATTACAAAAAAAGACAGGTCAAAAAAAGCGTTATTATTACCTCGAAAATGTGGGAAATTTTGGTGTATGTGATGTTTGGCCTCCATGTGCGGGACGTCGACTGCGGCTTTAAGCTCATCCGAAAAGAGGTAGTGAATAAAATTTCTCGTCTTGAAAGTGAGCGGGGAGCCTTTATAAGTAGCGAGCTTTTGCTCAAGGCAAAAAAGGCGGGTGCCAAGATAGTTGAAATTCCGGTCACCCACTACCCCAGGGCAGGGGGTAAACCCACAGGGCGCAACTTGGACGTAATCCTTCAAAGCTTTGTCGATTTATTTAGGCTGCGCCTGAAGCTTAGCTAAAAATGCGAAAAATAAAAAGATTTTATAACCACAATAAGCGCGAGGTATTAGTCCTAGGCCTGATCCTTTTGGTTGCCGCCTTTTTGCGCTTGTATAAAATTGCCGGATACATGACCTTTTTGGGCGATGAGGGTAGAGATGCAATTATTGTCAGACGCCTTCTTGTTAATTTTGACCCCATTTTGATCGGGCCCGGGACTTCAATCGGCAATATGTATCTGGGGCCCTTGTATTATTATTTGATTGCCCCCTCGCTTTTGTTTGCAAATTTTTCTCCTGTGGGGCCTTCGGTGTTTGTGGCCCTTTTGGGTGTTTTGACCGTGGCTCTTATTTGGTGGGTGGGCAGAGTGTGGTTTGGCCCTAAAGCAGGCCTTATAGCAAGTTTTTTGTATAGCATTTCCCCGACAGTAATTATTTACTCGCGCTCGTCCTGGAACCCGAACGTCATGCCGTTTTTTGCCCTAATGTGTTTTTATGCTGCTTGGCAAGTTTGGGAGCAAAAAAAATTCCCGTGGCTTATGGTAATGGCAATTGCTTTGGCCTTTGTTTTGCAATCGCATTATTTGGGCCTTTTGTTGGCTCCTGCGCTCGGGATCGTTTGGCTTTTGGCTTTGTTCAATGCCAGGCGTTTAAAGAAATCTCTTATTTACGTTCGCTATTCAGTGCTTGCATTTTTAATCTTTGCTTTCCTCATGTCGCCGCTTGTGATTTTTGATCTTCGACATAATTTTATTAATTTCCACGCAATCAAGACTTTTTTTGCCGTGCGCCAAACTACGGTCTCGGCCCGGCCGTGGAATGCCATCCCTCAACTGTGGCCACTCTGGCAGCAGTTTATTACGAGGATTGTTGCCGGCAGGGTGGAAGTTGTAGGCAAGTGGGTGGCCATGGGCATTATCGGCTTAGGCGTGTGGGTGATGGGTAAAAATAAAAAGATAACCCCTGATCTAAAAGAAAAATCTGTGTACTTACTTTTATTCCTTTGGGTGGGCTTTGGCCTTTTGGGCCTGGGCCTTTACAAGCAACATATTTATGACCATTACTTTGGTTTTTTGTATCCGGCTCCGTTTTTGCTTGTGGGGGCGATGCTTGGGCGTGTGATCGACAGTCACAAAATCCGCGGTCTTTGGCTTGCCGGACTGGCAATTATTTTCATTACTTGGGCAAATTTGGCCAATTTACCGCTTAAAGACCCTCCCAATTATCAGCTTCGGCGGACTGCGCAGGTGGCAGATGCCATTAGCCAAGAGGCGAGTGGTGAACCCTTTAATCTGGCTGTTATTGCCGAGCGCAATTATGAGGATGCTTACCAATATTTTTTGGAAAAGTGGAGGACTGGCGTGGTTGATATAGACCCTTTACAAGCGGATAGAACCATAACAAATCAGTTGTTTGTGGTATGCGAAAAACCGGAAAGTGAGTGTGACCCCACGCACAACCCCAAAGCAGGGGTTGCAAATTTTGGCTGGTCTCAGATTGAAAAGGCCTGGCAGGTCGAGGGAGTTACAGTTTTTAAACTGGTTCACACGGAGCCTCAAGAAGAGCCATGAATTACCCACATTCCGAGGAGCTAAAACAAGCGCTTGAGGAGAGCAAAAAGATACTTTTGAGCTGTCACAGCCGGCCGGATGCTGACAGTGTGGGAAGCGCCCAGGCTATGCGTCAACTTGTGCTTACGTGGAATAAAGAGGCAAGCGTTATCTGCGCGGATAAACTGCCCAACTCTCTTAAGTTTTTGGGGGCATATGGTGAGATTAAAGAGGTGGCATTTCGTAATTTTGATTTTAGTGCGTGGGATGTAATGCTTTGTATGGATAGTTCCAGCTGGCAGCGCGTGGCTGCGGACTCAACTATGCCACGCCCATCAATAAAAATGATAGTTATCGACCACCACAAAACTAATACCCACTTTGGGGATATTAATTTAATCGATCCGGATATTGGGGCAAATTGTCAGCTTTTGTTTAATTTGTTTAATGATTGGCATGTGGATCTTAAGCAGGAAGCTCTAGCCACTCCCCTTTTGGCAGGAATAATAGGGGATACGGGCGCTTTCCGCTTTCCCGAGGCAGGTGCAGATACGCTCAGAGCCGCTTTGGTCTTGATGCAAAACGCCGACAAAAATAAAATCATAAGTAATTTGTATCAAAATTATGACTTAAACTCGGTTAAATTGTGGGGAGAGATTTTAGGACGTATGCAAATAAATGAAGAATTTTTGTACGTTTGGTCCGCTATTACGGCTGATATTTTTGCCAAGTACGGCCGGCCTGTGGGCAGCAAATCCGAAATTGCAGACATGCTTTTTCAAAGCGTTGATAATACTCATTTCGGCATGGTAATCGTTGAAGAAAACGCCGGCTATGTGTCCGTGAGCCTCCGCTCCAGAAGCGGTATTGATGTTTCTGAAATTGCCGAAAGATTGGACGGTGGAGGCCACCGCTGGGCAGCGGCAGGTAAAGTGACGGGTTTGCCATTTGACCAAGCTCTTGAGAAAATCCATGCCCAAGTACAAGATGTTTGCAAACATAAAACAAGAAATTCGCAGTCACCCTAGGCTTTATTTGCTTTTGGCCATCACATTGGCAAGCGGATTTTTTTTGCAGGTTTATCGCGCCCATCAGGTCTTGGGCTTTTACTTTGATCAAGGCCGTGATGCCATGGTCATCTGGCGCTTTTTGCACGAAGGTAAGTTTTTTTTGGTTGGGCCGACCACGGGCATTGCAGGCATTTTTAGGGGGCCTTTTTATTATTACCTTATTATGCCCTTTTACTGGCTTGGTGGTGGCAATCCTGTCTGGCCGGCAATATTTTTATCCTTGCTTACAATTTTGGCTTTCGGCATAATGTATGTGTATGCAAGCCTAACTCAGTCACGCTCAGCCGGCTTGATCGCCGTTTTTTTGGCGAGCTTTTCTTTTTATATTGTCCTTGCGGCTCGTTGGCTCAGTAACCCCACGCCCATGCTTTTTATCAGCATGCTTTTGATCAGCTGCCTTTACCTGGTTACCCAAGGTAAGCGTTGGGCCTGGGCTGCAGTGGCCTTGCTTTTGGGCTTAAGCCTGTTTCATTTTGGCTCAAGTGGCGAGCTTTTTTATTACCCTGCCGTTTTTGTAATCGCCCTTTGGCAACGAAAGCATTTGCCCACAAAAAAAATCTGGCTTGCTTCTGGATCTTTATTTGTACTTACGGTTTTGCCTTTGATAATTTTTGATATCCGGCACCAGAGCGTTATATTTACAAACTTAAAAAGTTTTCTTTTTGAGCGCGGCAGCTTCAAGGTATCTTTCGGGGATGTGCTCACAGCCCGGCTTGATTTTTATTGGGATGTTTTCACCAACAAGCTTTTTCATTGGAGGAAAGATTTTGAAGTAGGTCTTTTGGTGGGGCTTGCGGCCCTTTTTATCTTTTACTTGAAAGACTTATGGAAAAATGCCGGAGTCAAAATCCTCATTATTTTTCTTGTCTCGCTCATGCTGGGGCTTTTGTTTTTCCAAGGTAATTATGGAAATATCTATGATTATTACCTGACCGGCTATTATCTGATTTTTTTACTTTTAGTTGGCATGGTTTTAGGCCGAGCTTGGCAAAATCCTTTGGGTAAAGCATTTGTTGTCATATTTCTTTTTGCGGTCTTAAAAAATAATCTGCCGGTGACTTGGTCAAGAATTACCGTTAATCTAGAAGGCGAGCAATCCGTAGCCCTGAAAAACGAGCTTCAGGCAGTTGATTGGGTTTATGAGGACGTAGGTAACATGCCTTTTAATGTGGATGTGTATGTGCCACCGGTTATCCCCCACGCCTACGATTATTTGTTTACCTGGCGTGGTACCAACCGGTATAACAAAATTCCAAGTAGCGGACTTGAAAGCACTTTGTACACGCTTTATGAAGTAGACCCTCCCCACCCGGAAAGGCTTGAAGCTTGGCTTGACCGGCAAGCCGGGATCAGTAAAGTGGAAAAATCCGTGCGCTTTGGCGGGATCACGGTTGAGAAACGTAGCCGCCTGCGGCAAGAAGAATAATTTAAAGTTTTAACATGCAGAAAAAATTACGAACAATAGACTGTTTATTTTTGCTGATAATCCTTGCAGCGCTTTTTTTAAGAGTGTATAAACCGCTTGCTTATTATTACTATGCCCACGACCAGGATTTGGCGTCGTGGTTTTTCTTGGATGTGGTTAAAAACGGGCACTTGCGCCTGATCGGCCAGGAGACATCCGTTCACGGAGTTTTTATCGGCCCCATTTTTTATTATTTATTAATTCCCTTTTATTTGCTTTTCGGCGGCCAGCCTTATGGCGGTATTCTTCTGGTTACCATACTGGGGATGTTTTCCGTATTGAGTATATATTTTGTTTTTTGGCGAATTATCAATAAAAACGCAGGCCTCATCGGTTCCATCATCTATGCCTTTTCTTATGTGATAATTTTTACCGACCGTGAAGTTGTGCCGACGATGCCGGTTTATTTGTGGAGCATCTGGTATTTATATGCCTTGTATCTGGTACTTGCAAAAAAGCAAAAGCCAGCCTTTACCATGGCCGGGCTTTTATTTGGCCTGGTGTGGCACATAAACATGGGGCTTATGGTAGTTGTGCCTGTGTTTTTGTTTGCTTTGGTCCTGGCCAGACAAAAAATTAAAGCAAAAAATTTGGCCTATTTTGCGCTTATGTTTCTCATACCTATGAGCTTTTATGTTCTTTTTGAAATAAGGCACGGATTTATGCAAACACAGGCAATTTTTTCAAGCGGCACAGCGGCCTCTAGCATAGCACTGGTTTCACGCCTTGACCGGCTCATGCAGATCATTAATACCAATGCTAGGAATTTACTGTGGGGAAGTATCTTTAATGTGCCGGATTTATGGGCACATGTGCTGATTCTTGGTTTTTTGGCTTTTTCAATACTTACAAAAATCATCAAGCCAAAGCTCGCCTTTTTGCTCAGCCTTTGGCTGTTTTTGTATATTGCCTTTTTTACTATCAATGCCATAAACGTTTCTGAATATTATTTAAATGGTATGGTGGTCGTGTGGATTTTGGGTCTAAGCGCTGGCCTTGCTTTTGTATTTCTGCGCAATAGATTTTTGGTCTACAGCCTGCTTGTTGCTTTTATAAGTATTAATCTGATGCGTTTTTCTAATCACCCGGTAAACGAGAGTGGCTATGTGCACAAAAACGCTTTGGCGGGATTTATTGCTTCCGATGCCAAGCTTCATAATTATCCCTGCGTGGCTGTTTCTTATATCACAAGGCCCGGCTATGAACTGGGGTACCGCTACATTTTTTATTTGCACGACCTGCATGTTAATCAACCCTCTAGCCAAAGCCCCGTTTACACCATTGTTTTTCCTCACATCGAAGTGGATAGAATAGACAAATCTTTCGGGGCACTCGGACTTATTTATCCTGATTATGGCCGCTATAATAAAAAAAGCATTGAAAAAAGCTGTGAAGGGAAAAATGCCAATCTGATGGATCCCATGTTTGGTTTTACCCGCTGAAACGATTACAATTACTAAAATGGCAAATAAACCTCCTTATCTTTCCGTAGTCATCCCCGCTTATAACGAGGCTGAGAATATTAAAAATGGTTCACTGGAAAAAGTGTATGACTACCTTTCGCGCCGGAAATTTTCCTGGGAGGTGCTGGTTGTTGATGACGAATCCACGGACAATACGCTTATCGAGGCGCGCAAATTTGCAAAAGCGCACCGCGGCTTTTATGTTTTTGCCGAGCCCCACAGGGGTAAAGGGGGCACGGTAATTGCCGGCATGCTCAAGGCAAAAGGAGAGATTGTCTTGTTTACAGACATGGACCAGGCGACGCCCTTGAGCGAATTTGATAAGTTCATCCCCAAGTTTAACAAGGGCTATGACGTGGTTATTGGAAGCAGAAAGGGCAGAGAGGGCGCCCCCTTGGTGCGTAAAGCCATGGCCTACGGTTTTGCCCTTCTCCGCACTATCATTTTGTGCCTTCCCCACCGCGATACCCAGTGTGGCTTCAAAGCCTTCAAGGACACGGCAGCCCAGGAGATTTTTAAGCGTTTGCAGATTTTTTCTGAGGAGCAAAAAATCAAAGGCGCGGCAGTGACAGCGGGATTTGACTTGGAAGTTTTGTATGTTGCCAGGAAGCTCGGGCTTAAAGTTTCTGAGGTTTTAGTAGAATGGCACCACCAGGAGACCAAAAGAGTTCACCCCCTCCGGGATGCCTGGCAGGGTATCCGCGACCTTGTCAAAGTCCGTTTGAATGCTCTCCAGGGTAAATACAAAGTATAGCTAAAATAAAGCTGTTTTTGGTAAAAATTCCTCGTGAAAAAATAAAAGAGACTCGCAGGCATATGTACTAAAATCCTCTTGACACAGGCACAAAGCATTTGCTAGATTTAAATATAATACACAAGCCACATAGTATCTTAAAAGTTTTTGTATTTCTTTTTTCTTTTTTTACTTTTTATTCATTTGTTGCCAGCCATTGGTCAGTAGCTTCTGCCTACTACACCAACATGCCTGCAAGTGTGGTCATCGGCCAACCTGACTTTACCAGTGGCCTGGCAAACCAGGGCGGTTCTCCCGGAGCTAATACTTTAAATGGGCCAATGTCTGCAACAATCTGTAGTGGAAAATTAATAGTAGCAGAATATTACAATAACCGTGTCTTGGTATATAATTCCATCCCAACTACTAACAATGCCTCGGCTGATGTAGTCATTGGCCAGCCTGATTTTACCAGTAATTCAGGTGATCAAGGAGGTAGTAGAAAAGCAAATACACTTAATAAGCCCGTGGGTGTTTTTTGTGCAGAAAATAAACTATTTATTGCTGATGGTGTAAATGCACGTGTTTTGGTATATAACTCCGTTCCAACCACCAATAATGCTTCTGCAGATGTGGTCATTGGGCAACAGGATTTCACAAGTAGAACTATTGCGTGTGCAGCGAATAGATTAGGATATTTAGGAACTTATAAAGCAGGAATGGCATATGATGGCCAAAGGTTATATATTGGTGATCATTATTATCATCGCATCTTGGTATACAACTCCATCCCTACCACTAACAATGCCTCTGCTGATTTAGTCCTTGGCCAAAGTAATTTTACTTCTTGTCAAAAAAATAGAGATGGAAGTAATAACGAGGATGCCAATACACTTTCTTTTCCATATGGGCTGTCATGGAGTAACGGTAGGCTGTATGTGGCAGACGGTGGAAATCACCGTGTTTTAGTTTGGAACTCCAAACCAACAACTAATGGACAACCAGCAGACATGGTCCTCGGCCAACCTGATTTTACTACACAAGGCACTCTCCCTGTTTCAGCAGGGACCTTTCGGTATTTGTCAGACGTTTTCACAACCAAGAATAGGTTGTTTATTGCTGATAGTGGAAATCAACGTGTCTTGATATATAACTCCATCCCCACCATCAATGGGGCACTTGCAGATGCAGTAATAGGCCAGCCTGATATGACTTTTACGTCTTCGTCTTCACCTAAAGCCAATAGTTTTGAAGATCCAATAGCTATTTTTGAATACAAAGATAAATTGTTTGTTGCTGACGACGGAAACCGCCGTATCCTCATCTTTGATAACTATGAAGCCATCTCCACCCCAAACTTCACTGTCCACTACCCACCAGAGTCCAGTGGGGAGAAGGTAAGGTTAAAGGGTAACATTGTCATGGGTGAGTATGGAAGGTTTGATTTTCAAAATCCTGAGGTATCCATTAACAACCAGGGCTTTGGTCCACTTACCAACCTTTCCAAAAGAAAACTTACAGATGGTGAAACCATTGGAGAGTTTTACCATGAGTTTGAACCCTGGGCAGGGGTATCCCCCAGGGACCAGTGGAGTGAGGGGGATGGGT
>CAZSLA010000024.1:0-13467 GCA_964607795.1 uncultured Gammaproteobacteria bacterium | reverse complement strand
GAAGACATGACCAATGCACTTGCCAAAATCGGCCATAACGGCGAGGCTGACCCCAGAAAAACACAGGTTAAGCTCAGTCGCTCAAGAAGCCAGACAAAAGTGCTGTTTGTTTTTAAAGGTTCACTTGAGCAAACAGAAGATAAACTCCAGACTATTTACAAAAGCATTCTGAGTTCAACTCCTAACACTGAGAATTAAAAAGTAGCTTTGTTTTTGACTATCCCGACTTCTGTGGGCGGCCAATAGATAAACCAGGTTTTGCCCGTAATCTTGTCAAGATTGACAAAGCCAAAACGCCGCGAATCTAGGGAATGCGGTCGGTTATCCCCCAAAACAAAATAGGAATTTTCGGGTACAGTTATTTCCTGGCCATCTTTAAGAAAGGCTCCGTTTTGAGTAATAATGTCATCAGGCAAATAGTTTTCGTCAAAAATTTCCCCATTTATATAGATGCGGTTGTCGCGGATAGAAATAGTTTCATCGGGAAGTCCCACGATTCTTTTAATAAATTCCTCTTTGTAGTCCGGCGGGGCCTTAAAGACCACCACGTCGCCGCGCTTGGGCTCATTAAAGCGATAGCTAATTTTATCGGTCAATAAGTATTCGCCGTCGTGGAAATTAGGCTCCATGGATGAGCCCTTAATCTTGTGTGGCTGCAGAACCAAAAGATACAAAAATAAAAAGATTGAAACGGCAAAAACAATGATTTCAATGATTTCCAAAAGAAAAGCACCCAGTTGTTTGAGGATCATCACATCATTATACGGCAGTTTAGAAAAGCGTGCCAACAGTAAAACTGGCGCGCTTCTACGAAGCATAATTTTAGGTGTTTGTGTTAAAATATAGCCTAAGGTCGCGTAGCTCAGTTGGTCAGAGCGCACCGTTCACATCGGTGAGGTCCCTGGTTCGAGCCCAGGCGCGACCACAGGCGTTATGTATAATTAAGTATGACTCTTAGCTCCTCGCAAAAAAAACTGCTCAAACGCCATGTTAAAACCCACTCGCTCAAGGAAATTTCAAAGCTAATTGCTGCCGACCCCAAAGAAGTCAAGCATTATTTACAAAAAAAATGGGGCAGAAAAAAATATGAGCGCTTTGAAAATAAATTCAGAACGAATGGTAAGAGGCAAAACCCAAGCTACATAGGCTTAATTGCGCTGGTAATTTTTTTGTCTTATGCTAATTCACTTGACAATGTCTTGGTCTCGGATGATTTATATGCACTTGCCGAAAACCAGAAAGTGGGCTCAATAAGCTTCCTTTTCCGTGATTTTCTCCATTTTTTCCGTTGGCTTTTTTATGGTTTGCTTTATAACTTTTCTGGCACCTCGCCGTATCTTTACCGGATGGGAAATATATTTTTTCATTTGGGTGTGTGCGCCCTCTTATTTACTTTTTTGGCGCGGTACGTTAATAAGAAAGTGGGGCTTAGTGCGGCCTTAATTTTTGGAGTGCACCCCATAACTGTGGAGTCCGTAGCCTGGATTTCGGGCGGAGTTTATGCACAATATGCCTGCTTTTTCCTTTTGTCTTTATGGCTGTATGCTCAAAGCACAGGGTTTGATAAAAAATATTTTTATTCAATTGTCTTTTTTTTACTTTCGCTCTTTACCTCGGAAAAGGCCTTTGTGCTTGCGGCAATGTATCCTCTGTGGGAGCTTGTCTGGGGAGATATTAAAAACGTTCGCCGGTGGCTTTATTTTTTGCTTATCGCGGCAGCATGGTTTTTATTTTTTATCAACTTTGGAGGATCACTTGAGCAAAGAGCCACTGACCTTGCACCAACCGAGCCAAGTTACAAGTTTTACAATCCGCTTACTCAAATCCCCACAGCCATAAGCAGTTATTTGCGGATCATTTTTTATCCCAAAAGTTTGTCTTTTTATTATTCCGAATTTATGCTGACGAGACCAGAATATGTGCTTCGAGTCCTTGTAACCTTAGGCTTTTTCGGAAGCATTATTACCGCCTGGTTCAAAAACAAGCAAGTATTTTTTTTCCTAATGCTTTTTGTTATTAGTCTCGTGCCCTTTCTGACACCACTTCGGATAGCCTGGGTGGTGGCCGAGCGCTACGCCTATCTTGGAGCCTTGGGAGTTGTAACAGGTGCATTGATCATTTTAGAAAGGAAGTTTAATAGATTGCCCGAGTGGCTGTGGTGGTCTGTTGTAATCATCTTAGTGGGCATTTTATCTATGCGAACACTTATTAGAAACAATGACTTCCAAAACGAGGACAACTTGTGGCTGGCAACCGCCAAAACCGCCCCGAGTGACCCGAAAACACACAACAATTTGGGCGATTATTATGCGCGCCATGGGGATTTTGATATGGCAATCGCAGAATTTAGCCGTGCCATCGAGCTTAATCCCGCCTACGCCGATGCCTTTCATAACCGCGGGCTCACATATGCACAAAAGGGTGAGGTTGATAAAACCATAGCCGATTACCATAAGGCAATTGAGCTGAATCCGGGGCTTTGGCAAAGCTATCGCAACTTAGCCGGAACTTACTTTGAGACGGGAAAGCCCGAAGATGCCATAAATTATATGCAAAAAGCAGTTGCCATAAAACCCGATGAGCCCCATTTGTGGACCAATTTAGGAACAATATATGTAGAACTTAAAGAAAAAGATGCAGCCCTTGATGCATTTACCAAAGCACTTGAGCTGGACCCTAGCAATCAAGCAGCTTTGACCGGCCTAAGAAAGGCTCATAATTTATAAATTAACATGGGATACAAAAACGAAACACTCAAAGGAATCGGCTGGGTAGGCGCTTTGCGGGGATCGACACGTATGATTTCCTTTTTGAAAACAGTTATTATTGCCCGTATTTTGACTCCGTCCGACGTGGGGCTTTATGCGATTGCCTTTTTCATGCTGGCACTTATGGAAGTGCTGACCGAAACCGGCGTCAACGTTGTGCTTTTGCAAAAAAAAGGTAATGTGGATGAATATATTTCCACGGCCTGGATCATCTCCATGGCGCGGTCTTTGGTGATCGCTATAGTGCTTTTGGTTTTTGCGCCATTAATTGCCCTATTTTTCAAAATGCCCGAAGCAGAGGGACTTATTAAGCTAATTGCTCTGGTACCTTTTTTGCGCGGCTTTATTAATCCGTCTATCATTTTATTTCAAAAAAGGCTGCAGTTCGGGCTAGATTTTGGCTTTCGTTTTACCATCTTTGCCTTTGATGCCTTGGTCGCCATTTTAGTAACTCTGGTGTTAAAAAACCCTTATGGCCTGATCGTCGGCCTTATTATGGGTGTTGTTTTGGAAATTTTCTTGTCTTTTGTCATAGCGCGGCCGTGGCCAGGGTTATATTTTGATAAACAAAAAGCGCATGAGGTGGTAAACCGCGGAAAATGGATAACCGGAGCTGGCTTTTTTCAATATCTTTTTCGCGAAGGCGACGACGCGGTTGTTGGCAGGCTTTTAGGCGTAGCCGCGCTTGGCTATTATCAAATGGCTTACAAAATCGCCAC
Organism: uncultured Gammaproteobacteria bacterium; assembly: GCA_964607795.1. Lineage (GTDB taxonomy): Bacteria > Patescibacteriota > Microgenomatia > UBA8517 > UBA8517 > DYGT01. Next base: position 9,980 of record CAZSLA010000024.1, on the reverse strand, counting down.
CCTGCCAATCAGTGAAGTGGCCGATGTTTTTGCCAAAGTAACGCTTCCGATCTATGTAAATATTTCCGAAGACAAAAAACGGCTTAAAAAAGCTTTTTGGCAAACGACCATGGTGGTTAGTTCGTTTTCTTTTGTTTTTGCCTTGTTTTTGATTATTTCTGCCCACCCCTTGATAATTATTGTTTTGGGTCACAAATGGCTGCCTGCGGTTCCCGTACTAAGGATTGTTTCGATTTATGCTTTTTTGCGTGCAGTTACCCAGCCTGCTTTTACCCTGCTTTTGGCCTTAAACAAGCAGGAAGAAGTAATGCTTATCACCCTGGTTGGCATTACTGCCATGTTTGCAAGCATTATCCCTTTGACTAATGCTTATGGCATAGTGGGTACCGGCGCCTCAACGATTATCGGTATTCTTGCAATGCTGCCATTTATTTATTACCATGCATTCAAAAATAGCTAAGTATGCTAAGCGCCGTAATTCTGACCAAAAATGAAGAGAGGAAAATTCAGGGTCTTATAAAAAGTCTGAGCTTTGCTTCTGAGATAATTGTTGTGGATGATTATTCCTTGGATAAAACAGTACCTTTGGCAAAAAAATTTGGCGCGCGAGTGTATACAAGGCACTTAAATGAAGACTTTGCCGCTCAACGCAATTTTGGGCTAAAACAAGCCAAAAACAACTGGGTTCTGTTTGTGGATGCCGATGAAATAATACCTCAAGCCTTGGCAAATGAAATCATTGATAACATCAAAAAAAGCCACTACGTAGGTTTTTATATCCGGCGCAAAGGGATGTGGCTTGGTAAAGCCATGAACTGGGGGGAATGGTCAGAAACTAAAATCTTACCAAAATACGGCCACAACAGGCTTTTGCGCTTAGGGAAAAAGGGCGCAGGCACGTGGCTAAGACACGTACATGAATACTGGGCCATAGCCGGACCCACTGGTGAACTTAAAAATGTTTTGATTCATACGGGAGGAGATAACCTGAAAAAAAACATAAATTCCATAAATTTCCAAGCCCGACTCCACGCCTTGGCAAACCAAGAGGAAGGCAAAAAAGCCAGTCTTTTACGTATTTTGGCTATGCCTACGGTTAAGTTTGTGCTCAATTTTTTTCTTAAGCTGGGCTTTCGGGATGGCACCCATGGCTTTGTCCACGCGATACTTATGAGCCAGCATTCCTTTTTAGCATGGAGTCAACTTTATCTAAAACAAAAACATACATAGCCGCATGCTTATTGTTTCTGTGCCTTGCGGTTTTTCCCTTTGGTCAATTACCGGCCTTATTTTTAAATCCACTTGACCTTGGCTTTCGGCTGCATTTATTGGATGTATTGGTACTCGGGCTTGGTTTATACAGCTTTTTGGTTTTAAAAATCGGCTGGCCCCAAAAAGCACGCGCTTTTTTGATAGTAGCTATATTTTCGTATTTATTATCGCGGGCACAAGACAAGGCTTTATTACCCGGCTTATTCTATTTAATCAGGCTAGTGGCTTATTTACATTTACCCAAACTTATTTATTGGCTTGTCAGAAAGCAAAATTTAACAAAAACAGCCATTATTCAGACTCTAATTGCCCTAAGTATAATAGTGGCTGTATTTGGGATGATCCAGTATGTGCTGTTTCCGGACCTGACGACTATGAAATATTTTGGCTGGGATGATCATTATTACCGCTTAGTTTCGGTTTTTTTGGACCCGGCGTTTACCGGTATTATCCTGGTCCTGGGGGCGTTACTGACAATGTCTCAAAAAAATAAATATTCATACCTATGGCTGTTTATTTTAAGTGCCTCCCTGGCTCTCACTTTTTCGCGGGCGAGTTTTTTAGCTTTAGTTATTGCTTTGCCATTTTTACCGAAGCCAAAAGACAAATTTATGTCAATAGCTTTTAGCCTTGTTATTTTGTGCTTAGTGTCACTCATTTCCCTTAAGCCCGGCGGTGAAGGCGTGAAACTCACACGTACAAGCTCTATTGCCCAAAAACTTGGTAATTACAAAGAAAGCGTTGAACTTATTCTCAAGGCGCCGCTTTTTGGCGTGGGTTATAACAATCTGTGCGCATACAAAGAGCCTGAAAATCAAAGCAACTCTTGCTTTGGCCTGGATAACAGCTTGTTATTTATTTTGGCAACTACCGGCTTTTTGGGCCTTATGAGTTATCTTTACTTAATCAGTAGCCTCTATAAAATAAAATACTTAAGACCCAGCTTGGTAGCGGTTTTGGTCCATGCACAATTTACTAATACTTTGTTTTATGCTTGGGTAATGTTTTGGCTGATGCTTGTGTGGGGGACATTTATGGACGATAGGTGACTTTTATGGCGACTTCCGCGGTGTTTCCGGCTTTGTCTTTTGCCTTCACTGAAATTACGTTTTCGCCCTCACTCAAGTCCACCAAGCCGCGAAATTGATTATCCGCAGAAACATATGCGGATTTGCCCGAAATTTCCACGTCCACATTCTCATTGGCCTTGCCCTTTACTTCAATCTGTTTTTCACCTCCAGAAAAATTCTGGCCCTCATCCGGCATTTCAATGGCAATTTCGGGAACTTTGGTATCCAGAATGATAACTTCGGAAGGCGACTGTGTGCTTACATTTCCGGCATTGTCTTTGGCTATGGCAAAAACCTCGTTCTCCCCGTTTACCAAATCAAAACTAAGCCTAAAGCTACCTTCTTTAGAGGCAACAGTTTCTTTTTCAATGCCCCGCACCGTGATCGTGACCAACGAGCCGGCCTCAGCTACACCCACAATTTCCACTTTATCTTTGTTGGTATAAGTATCCAAATCATCCAGGCGCGGGGGAGCGGGTGGGGTGGTGTCCAAAATTGCCACAGGGGAATTACTGCCCAAAAGCCCACTTACTAAGTCCGCAAAATTAGAAAGCAACCCCAGGCCATAAAAAAAAATTAAAAGCAAAAGACCGATGGTAAGGGCAATGTAAATAAAAGCACTCCTTCGGGCTTTTTGAGCCTCCACCTTTTCCATACGACTAAAGCGGCGGTATGTTGCCATTTTGAGCCGATGAGAGGACTTGAACCTCTAACCTCTCCCTTACGAAGGGATTGCTCTACCATTGAGCTACACCGGCACCCTTGCTTCGTATTATAGCAAAAATACGCTTTCAGACGTGCTACAATTATTTCATGGATCTGCACAAGTTGCGCAATTTTGTCTTCAGCTTTTTACTGGTTTCGGTGGCTCTCGTGTTTTTCTGGATGATTTTTGTCAACCCTTGTGATAAATACACTCCGGTAAGGGCTGACGAGAAGCGGTGCAGCTGTTTTGGCAAAAAAATAAATTTTGATAGCTATCTGGGCAATGACACTGATGCTAAGTATGGCAAAGGAATTTGGTACAACCATTGTGTGGGGGTGGTTACTTTAAAGGCAGGATATTAAAAAAATTTTTGAGCGGGTAACGAGAATCGAACTCGTGACTATTCCTTGGGAAGGAATCGGTATACCCCTTACCTATACCCGCAGCGCGTTTTCTAAGCCATTATATCACCTTCCTGTGAAGGATGATTTTTACGAAACACGGGTTTAGCGGGGAAGGATGAAGACGTTTCCGGCATGGATCAGATCCGGATTTTTCAGTTGGTTGGCACGGGCGATATCAACCCACCGGTAGCCATTGCCATAAGCTCGGACGGCAATGTCCCAGAGTGTGTCGCCACGTACCACTGTGTAGCTTTCGCCTTCGATTTCGGGGGACTCTAAAACGGGAATGGAAGGCGCGGGCATTGCCTCTGCTAGCTGAGTAGGGGCAGGGGTTTCTTCGACAGGTGTTTCCGTAGGCTCGGGTATGGCAGTGTCAGATACCATGTCGTCCTCGGATTGCCTGGGGGCCACATTAGGAATGACCAGAGACTGACCTTCCTCAATCGCGTTGGGGTCAGTCAAGTTATTTGCGTCCTGGATGTCAATCCAGTTATAGCCTGAATTATAATATTTTTCTGATATATCCCAAAGCGTTTCGCCAGAGGCTACAATGTGTGAAGTAGGCAAGCCATCACCCTGCTCAGTCGCAATGCCATCCGGAAGCTGATTGCCTGGCTCCAGGCCTTTAAAGTAGTTGATAACCAAAAGCCCGACCACCACAATGACAATCGCTCCCAGTACCATGCTCACTGTGGACTCGTTTAATTTTAGTTGTTTCAAAAAATTCCTCATGGATATAACTAATTTATTATGGGGCAAGCTTAATTGACATGAATTTAAAACATATTCATTCACTTGTCAAGTCTCAAAAAATGGGCATTTTTTCTTGTATAAATATAGATTTAAAGTTTGATTATAAAGTTGGGTACTAAAATAATTACTTTTTGAGCTCAGTATAGCAAAAGTAGGATACCTTGAAGAAGAACTAATTGATATTTACAAGACCTTAAATGCGTATAAGCTATTGCCGAAAAATATGGAAACTTATTACCAGCCTGTTTTTACTAAAATTAAAGAATACTTGTGCTTCTGCATGAGTTGAAAAATCACTGTAATCCCTGTCTTGTGATGAGCAAGAGTATTTACAAGATTCTCCAGTTGAAGATTGAGTAGTATTTGTTTTCACACTGGTATTCACGCTCGGAGTTGAAGCTAGTTGAGTAGTTTTATTGTTCTTTAGCCCACGGCTTTCTTGGCTCAATCTGACTATTCTACATCCAACGCACTAAAGCGCGTGGCTTTATGAGCAGATAAAGTAGGCGACCATATCTGTCAGTTTCGAAAACATCATTTTTGTGGTATCCATGCCGATATACCTCACTCTTTGTCTACCTTCAATCGTGTCCCCATCAATAACTCGGGCTACTTTAATCTTCTGGCAATTTTTGAGCACTTTCAACCTTGGCCTCTTGTTTGGAAAGTGAAAAGAATGGAAAGTTCGTGGTTTATGTTCCGTTTGTTAAAACAGTTAAGCGGGGTAGACGAGACTCGAACTCGCGACCTTCCGCGTGACAGGCGGACACTCTATCCAACTGAGCTACTACCCCAGACAGACAAATTATAGCATTGAGGACATTGAAATTAAATAGCAGCTTACGCGTTTTTTGGTTTTTGAGTATATAATTGGTTTATGAAGTGTCATAAAAACATGGACAACCAGGAAATTGCCGAGCTTTTCCGGGCGGTTGCGGCCGCGTATGAGCTAAAAAACCGTCCACAGGATAGATTTCGCAAGATTGCCTACGAAAATGCAGCCGATGCTGTAGAAAAGCTGGGCACCGAGGCCAAGGACTTGTGGGATGATGGCAAGCTGGAAAGTGTTTCAGGAATTGGGCCCGCCTTAGCTAAATATCTGGGTGAAATTTTCCAAACCGGCTCCGCAAAGCACTTTAAAGCCATTTTCAAGCCTCTGCCACCTGGTATGTTTGAGCTTTTACTACTTTCGGGTATTGGCCCCAAAAAAGCTTATCGTCTGGCGCGTGAATTTAAGCTGCCTGCCAAGGATCCGTTGACGAAGCTGGAAAAATACGCCAAGCAAGGCAAAATCGCAACTCTTGAGGGTTTTGGAGAGGAAAGCGAGAAGGATATCCTGCGGGCGATTTTGCAATTTCGTCAAAGAACCAAAAACCGTATGCTTCTAAGTTTAGCCTATGAGATAGCTGACCAAATCATCTCCTGGCTCAAAAGCAGCTCGGAGGTTTTGGAGATTGTACCCCTGGGAAGCCTCCGCCGCAAAGCTTCAACCATCGGTGATATTGATCTGGGAGCCTCAACAATTGAGCCAAAAAAAGTCATTGAACATTTTTTAAGATACCCGGGGAAAAAACGCATTCTTGAACAAGGAGACAAGTTGGCCTCAATTTTAATTCCCGGCAACATTCGCGTGGACCTTCGGGTCCATGATCCCAAAAGCTTTGGCAGCCTGGTGCAGCACTTTACCGGCTCAAAACAACACAATATTGCCCTTAGAGAATACGCATTGAAAAAGGGTCTGAGTCTGTCTGAATATGGCATTAAAGAAATCGCGGGATTCACAAAGCCAGCAAGTATAAAAAACGAAAAAGAGTTTTACAACCGGCTCGGACTTGACTGGATCCCGCCAGAAATAAGAGAAGACTGGGGCGAAATTGAACTTGCTAAAAATAAGAACCTCCCGAAGCTTGTGGAATTAGAGCAAATTAAGGCTGACCTTCAGATCCATACTAATTTTAATATTGAAACCAGCCACGACGTGGGCACATCTTCTATGAAAGAGCTTGTGAAAAAAGCAAATGAGCTTGGGTATGAATATATTGCCTTCACTGAGCACAACCCCAGCCAAAGCGGCCACAGTCAACATCAGATTGTGGAAATACTAAAAAGAAAGCGTGAAATGGTTAATAAACTGAACAATAATATTCCCCAAGGGAGTTTAAAAAAGGCTTTTAATAGCCTTGAGATTGATATTTTGCCCGATGGTAGCCTACCTGTAGGAGAGAAAGGCTTACAAACTTTAGATTTTGCTCTGGCTTCCATTCATTCAAGTTTTAATTTGGGTAAAACTAAAATGACCAAACGTGTGCTTGCGGGTCTTGCTCATCCTAAGGTAAAAATTTTTGCCCATCCAACCGCCCGGCTTCTGGGCAAAAGAGAGGGTATTGAGCTCGACTGGGAGGTAATTTTTGCATTTTGCAAACAGAAAAATATTTGGTTGGAGATTAACGGTGAACCTCGAAGACTTGATTTGCCCGATCATTTGGTAAGAGAAGCGATCAAAAACGGAATTTTACTTACTTTGGGAACAGACGCACACTCAAGTGCGGGCATGGATAATATGCGCTTTGCTGTGGACGTTGCACGCCGCGGCTGGGCAGAAAAACAAAACATCGTCAATTGCAGAGGTTTATCTTCTTTTACAAAGCTGCTAGAATAAAATACTAGGGAGGTGAAAGTTTATGAATATAGTAACAATTGTCATTTTGGCTTTAATACTCGGGCTTGTTGGCTATGTGATAATTACCTATAACTTTTTTGTCAGTAGCAAAGCACGCATCAAAGCAGCTATCCAGGAAATCGGCAACCAGCTTAAGCGCCAGGTAGATTTGATCCCTAACTTGGAAAATTCGGTCAAAGGCTATCTTAAGCAGGAAAAAGAGATTTTTAAAGCACTAACCGATGCCAGAAAAGACGTGGACGCAGCTGTCAAATCCGGAGACTTGCAGCAAATGGCTGATGCAGGCAGCAAGGTGGCTGGCCTTTTGCCCAATTTACGTGTGGCAGTAGAAGATAACCCGGAGATTAAATCCGACGCGGTTGTAGCCAAGCTCATGGATGAACTACGCGACACTTCGGACAAAGTAATGTATGCCCGAAGGCTGGTAATTGATCTTACCGCGGACTATAATGTCCGGCGCGTAAGCGTCCCGTCTAATTTGGTGGCCAATGCTTTTGGCCTTAAAGAACAGCCGGGGTTAATTACACCTGAAACAGGAGAGCATGTGGAAGTTTCAGCAAGTGAGACAAAAAGCCCTAAGATTGATCTAAGCTAAATTATGCAAAACATCTACGAAGCGCAAGCTGCAAATCGCAGAAAAAGCTGGCTGGTAATAATCGGTTTTTTGGTATTTGTAACTATATCCGTTTATTTTTTGAGCCAGGCTTTTTCCTTGTACATGGGCTATGAGCCCGGGGGCCTAGGTATTGTGGGCATGGCATTTATTGTCTCGGGGCTTATGAGTCTGGGGAGTTATTATTACTCGGACAAAATAATACTCAGGATTTCGGGTGCCAAGCCGGCAAACAGGCATGAGCACTTTGATTTCTTTACGGTGAGTGAGAACCTAAGCCTTGCGACTGCTATTCCCACGCCCAAGCTTTATGTGATTGAGGACACGGCGCCGAATGCCTTTGCCACGGGAAGAGACCCGGGGCACGCCGTTGTTTGCGCCACCACCGGGCTCTTACACAAGCTTAACCGGACCGAGCTTGAGGGTGTTGTTGCCCACGAGCTTACCCATATTACCAATTATGACATCAGGCTGATGTCTTTGGTTTCTGTGATGGTAGGGCTTGTGGCCCTGTTGGGCGACTGGTTTTTGCGCATGCAGTGGCTTGGCAATAAAGACCACGACAATAACCGCGGGGGAGCTATTTTTTTGCTAATCGGGATTGTGTTTGCTATTCTTGCCCCTATAGTTGCCAATCTTATTAAGCTCGCTGTTTCCAGGCGGCGTGAGTTTATGGCCGATGCCGGGGCTGTGGCCATCACCAGGCAGCCTAACGGGCTTATTTCGGCCCTGCAAAAAATTTCCGGTGACCATGAAATTTTGGAAGCTGCCAACAAGGCAACCGCTCATATGTATATCACCAACCCCTTTAAAGACAAAGACGACAACCGTGCCGTTGCCAAGCTTGCAGGGCTATTTAACACCCACCCTCCGGTTGAGGAGCGCATTAAAGCTCTTCTGCAAATGACATAATCAAGGGTTTAACCGGGCCAACTTATCCAGTTTGCAGGCGCGCCATAATTACGTCCGCTGAAATTTTGTCTTCTGAATTTGGGCTAAACATATATTCAACAAAATCCTCCGGACTTGTTGCAAAACTATCTTGATTTCTAAGGCCGACTTGGTAATTGATTTGTTGTTCTATGTGGCCCCACAGGTTCAAATTTTCACCATCCGCAATTGAGCTTCCCCATGCCATTAATTCGCCTGCCAATAATCTGGCCTCGGATGGGTGATATGCCTCAAGCACCTTCAAATGGCTTACAAAAACTTCCCGAAGCGGAATATGAGATATTAGTTCTGACATAGTTATCACCCCCTTTCTTGTATACCTGTAATTGTAACACCATTATCACTCTTGACATCAGAGTGCTAAGTTGCCATAATCTGCTTATGGATGATAACAGCCAAGGCCCGCGAATAATTATTGACACACCCAAAGAAGAAGGCCCGTTTTTGCCGAAATACACTGTTAATCTTACGGAGGAAGCCAAAAATGACAAGCTTGATCCGGTGATTGGCAGAGATATGGAAGTTAGGCGCGTGATGCAAATTCTTGCGAGACGTACCAAAAATAATCCTGTCTTAATCGGAGATCCGGGAGTAGGTAAAACCGCAATCGTCGAGGGCCTGGCCCAAAGGATCGTGAGTGGCGACGTTCCGGACTCACTTCGTGGCAAAGACCTTTTAATCCTTGATATTTCGCTCATTTTGGCTGGTGCCAAGTTTAGAGGCGAATTTGAAGAGCGGCTCAAAGGCATCATTAAAGAAGTTACGGATGCTTCTGGCAAATATATTTTGTTTATTGACGAGCTTCACACCATCGTGGGCGCGGGAAGCGCGGAGGGTGCAATTGATGCTAGTAACATGCTTAAACCAACCTTAGCACGAGGGCTTCTTCGTATAATTGGTGCCACCACCATTGACGAATATAGAAAGCACATTGAGCGTGACGCTGCACTTGAGCGCCGATTTCAGCCTGTCATGGTCGAGGAGCCGACGCTCGAAGACACCATAGCTATCCTCCGGGGCATCAAGGAAAAATATGAAATTCACCATGGCATCCGCATTACCGACGACGCCGTGGTTGCGGCCGCGACCCTGTCAAGCCGCTACATTTCCGACAGATTCCTGCCGGATAAAGCTATTGACCTTCTAGACGAAGCAGCTTCGGCCTTAAAAATCGAAACTGAGTCAAGCCCGCTTGAACTCGACAATAAAAAGCGCAAAATTACCCAGCTTGAGATTGAGCTTGCGGGCCTAAAGCGCGAAAAAGGCGAACTTGCTAAACAAAAAACCATTGAGATTAGAGAAAAGCTTACTGAGCTTAAAAAAGAAGTTTCCGAGCTTGATGCTACCTGGAAAGAGCAAAAGGAGATCATCGCCAAGCTTCAAAGCACCAGGAAAGAAATTGACAAACTCAAGCTTGAGCTAGAACGCGCAGAAAGGGAAGTTAAGCTGAAACAAGCTGCCGAAATCAAGTTTGGCAAACTCCCTAAGCTCGAGGAAAGTGCTACCGAGCTTGAGCGGGAGTGGAGACAAA
>CAZSLA010000023.1:0-13582 GCA_964607795.1 uncultured Gammaproteobacteria bacterium | reverse complement strand
TTTAGGGGGAGCCAATTTTGTGTTTTATTGGCAAGGAGTATCTGGTCAAACGGCATTTTAAGGCTAGGAATTAGTTTTTTACCGTCCATTTTGCAGTTCTGAAGTAGGAAAGATAATAGTTCCCGTTTTTGTGTCGCTTCCGAAATTTCAAATAACTCATAAGCCCTATGAGCCAGTTCTAACAGCTTGCTAGCCTCAACATAGTAGTTCTCATCGGCTTTACTATGTTGTTCCATTTGCAATAAGGTGTCGGCCTGTATTCGCTTATATTTTTCCAACAAGGTGTCATACTTTTCTTGCGTAATACACCTCGGCCAGCGTTATAAACCTTGCGCCATCCTACTACTTCTGAATTTTCGCCCCAAGCTTCAACAATCTCATCCCAATTCCAGCGCCTAGACATAGCATTTTTGTTTCTCAAAACTACTTTGCAAAGCATTTCCTGGTCGGTATCTGGCGGTATATGGATTTTCTTGCCACGAAAGCTAATCACGCAGTCAACAATGTCATAAGCTGGTAGTGTTGTGTCTATAGCCATTTCTCGTTCTAGCTTTTCTAGTTGTAATTTTCTTAGTCGGTTTTCTTCCCGCTTTTTTTCCATATCGCCAGCAATCCAGGCCGTACTTATACCTTGCAACGGGTCACGCTGTAGGCTAGCCAATATCTTGGCGGGTGCTTCAAGTTCTTCTTTCTTGGCAATATCTTGCAGTCCCATTTCAAAATCTGGTGGGATTTCTAATAGCTTTAGTGAGTCTTGAATTTCCTGCTGGGAGTAAAATGACCGCCCCGCTATCTCTTTAAGAGTGATATCTTTGTTCAACTCTGATATGAGATTGGCTGCTTTGACTAAATTGATCGTGCCTCTGATTTTATTCTTGGCTATGGTCTCCAGTTTGGCCTGTGTATCATCATAATCTGATATGACGCATTCAATTTCAGTTAGTCCTGCTTCTTTACAGGCTTTTAGTCTATGCGCGCCATCTATAACTTCATACTGATCTTTACCTATTTCTCTTACTTCTATTGGCTGTGTGTAGCCGACCCGTTTGTCTTTGATGTTTTGTACCAAGACCTTGAACCCGGCTTCATCAAGTTCATTCGGGTTCCAGGTATTTTCTACAATTTTTCCTTTCATAACTGGTAATAAAGCGGTCAAGGTCGGTCTTGTTTATGCGGTATTGCTTGCCTGCTTTATAGGCCTTGAGTTTGCCGTCCTGTATCCAGCGATAGACTGTGAGGTAGACCACCTTTAGCATTTTTGCTGTTTCTTCTATGGTGTAGTATTGGTCTGTTGTCATATTTATCATTATTTAACATTTTCCCTTGAATTGCAAATGATTTAGAAAAATATCAATGTAGCTAATATTTGACATAATGTTAACTTTATGTTACATTATGCCTCTATGAGAATTAATATCAAGGAGAAGGTTGTCGGCTTTCTACGCCATTTAAATCCCCTAAGGATCGCCAGGAACTGGTGGAAGATGAAGGGTATTAAGAAATGGCTTCTACTTGTTGTCTTCTGCGTTGTCCTTTTTATCTCTTTCCGTTTAGTCCTTGGGGTAGTTAACCGTGGCAAACCTGATTTGCGTAAAAATGACATTACGACAGTTACCAAGCAAGACCTTACCAAAACAATCACCAAAGAAGGAACCTTGCATTTTGCTGGTGTCGTGGATTACCCAATGCCCGCTTCAGGAATCATTACTGATATTTGGGTTCAAAGTGGTCAAGAGGTTACTAAGGGGCAAAGAATTTTGAGTTTTCAAAGCACTGCCTCTCAGGAAGATCAAGCTACTGCTTTAAGCCAATATCTTGCCGCTAAGACCGCTTTGGAAACCGCTAAAATTGCCAAAGATAAAAGCCAGGTTAGCCTGGAAATAGCCCGTCAAACCGTTCTCGAAGCAGCTCAGACCAGACAAGATATGGATGACCGTTTTAACTCTGGTAACCGTAAAAACTCTACTGCCAACCGTCCCAACCAGGATTACACTGAAAATGAGATTGAAGCTGTCAAATCTGCAGAAACCCAAGCCAGATCCAGTTTCTCTATTGCTGAAAAAGAATTCTATAATGCTGACTCAAATATCCAAGCTGCACAGGCTGCCTTGAATTTAAGTTTTTGGAAATATCAAATGACCAAGGACGCAGTCATTACCGCTCCTGTTGGTGGATTACTGGTTAATTTAAACCTTACCAAAGGTGAGGTTGTTAACTCTGAAAGCGATTCCTTGTTTAGAATCATCAGTTCCAATAACCTCATCATTAGCCTTAAAGCCAGCGAAGCTGAAGTTGTCCAGTTTGAGGTGGGGCAAGAAACCGAGTTTAAGACCGCCATTTATCCTGACTTAAAGTTCAAAGGCAAAATTATCGCAGTTGATGTTATCGGAACTGAAGTCAAAAGTGAGACAGGATCTGTTACCGAATATGTAGTCAAAATACAGCCTGAAGAAACCGATAAAAAGTTTCTTTCTCCGATGACGGTTGATACCGATACTATTGTTCAAAGAAAGTCCTCAGTCCTGGTTGTTCCAAATTCGGCGGTTAGTTATAGCGGAGGTAAACGCACAGTTACCTTAGTTGTAAACGGACGAACTCAAACAAAAGAAGTTGGTCTTGGGATTATCTCTGACAATGGCACTGAGATTGTTTCTGGGCTTTCAGAAGGAGACAAAGTGTTAACACCCAAGGTTAGCAAACTTTAACTTCTATGAATAACATCATTAGTCTAAAAAACATCCATAAAACTTATGGAGCAGGTGAATCATCATATGAAGCCTTAAAGGGGATAAGTTTAGATATTAAAGAAGGAGAAATGGTGGCAATCATGGGACCTTCTGGAAGTGGTAAATCTACCTTAATGAACATTATCGGGCTTTTGGATACCGCTACTTCTGGTCAATATGTCATTGAGGATAAAAACACGAAAAACTTAGATGACGACCAAATGTCTGAACTGCGCAATCAAACAGTAGGATTTATTTTTCAGTCGTTTAATCTTCTTAATAGAATTTCTGTTTTAGAGAATGTGCAAAGACCGATGGTGTATGGTGGCATTGATACTCAGGAGAGCGAGAGGCGTGCTTTAACAAACCTGGAAAAGGTTGGCTTGCTCAACAAGGCTTCTTCTTTCCCTACCCAACTTTCAGGAGGACAGACACAAAGGGTTGCTATTGCCAGAGCTTTGGTTATGAACCCTGCAATTATCCTGGCTGATGAACCGACTGGCAATCTTGATACTGCCACTTCTACGCAGGTGATGAACCTGTTATGCAAAATTAACAAGCAAGGGAATACCGTCATTATTGTTACTCACTCTGATGAGATAGCCTCCTACGCCAAACGGAAAATAGTTATTCGTGACGGTTTGATTTCTAAGGATATAAAAATATGAACTATAAAAGCATTATTTTTGAAGTAATTCGTTCCATGCGGGCAAACTTGCTACGCACTACCCTTACCATGATAGGTATCGTTATTGGCATTGGTTCTGTGGTTGCGATTATGTCGACTGCCGATTCAGTTACCGCTACTGTTTCTTCTGAGCTGGAGAAAACTGGTTTAAACAAAATAACCATCGGTAGGCGTTTTAACGGCGGGGCAACGAGAATACTCGATGATTCAACAATATATTTTCTTAAATCTCTAAGTATTGTTGGTGTCAAAGATTATCAGGGAAGTATTTCTGTTGATTCTCAGGTTCGTGATTATAAGACTGGTGAAGCTACCAGGATTTATTTGAGTGGAGCCAACGAGTCTACAATGGGTAATCTCAACTTAAAAATGCTTGCTGGTCGTGGCGTGATCACAGAAGAAGAAAACCAATCTCAATCAAAAGTTGTCCTGGTTAATGGAACTTTGGTTAAGAAGTTTTTTTACTCAGATCCAGAAGCGGCTATTAATCAAACCATAAAGATTGGTGGAGCCTCTTTTAAGATCATTGGGGTTTATCAGGCAGATCCTTTCTCAAGAAACGCCAACGGTATTGCTCCGCTTCGGACACTCATGACCCAGCCTTTTGAGAGCAAGGGGTACAGTCAAATTGAAGCTGTTCTTGATCCCAATGCAGATGCCAACAGTATTCGTGAGCAACTACTGGCGGTTTTGCTTAAAGAAGGCGGTTTTACCGATGAGGATAAAGCTAATTTCTATATTTCTAACCCCAGGCAAGAGCTTGACACTTTTAAACAATTTATGCTCGCCGCCTCGGTTGTTATCGCCCTCATTGCTGCTATTTCACTAGTAGTGGGAGGAGTGGGAGTTATGAACATTATGTTGGTCACAATCTCCGAAAGAACTAAAGAAATAGGTTTAATGCGTTCACTAGGAGCTAAAAAAAGAGATATTGTCAAACAGTTTTTGTTGGAATCGGTTTCTTTGACAATCATCGGAGGGATAATTGGTGTGGGTTTGGGAATACTTATCGCATATGCTGCTATCTCGGTAATTAACATGTTTGATTCCATGCCTGATTTTATCTTTACCATTAGTTTGCCAGGAATAGGTATTTCCCTCCTGGTCTCAGTATTAATAGGTCTTATCTTTGGTGCTTACCCAGCTAACCGTGCATCGAAGTTTAGTCCAGTTGAGGCTCTGAGGAGAGAATAATAGTCAATGAAAATTGACATAATGTGAAGAAATTGTTACATTTTTAATATGGACAGAAAGAAATATAAACAGCTTCGAGTAATCGTCACCTTCTTTGTTGGAGCTATTGTCGCTTTGGCAGTTGTCCGTGACAGCTATCTTCTCGCCGCAGCTGGCGTGCTTACTGGCATGGTGTTTATGGCTCTGGTTCGCACAAAGGCTAAGATTAGGACTGACGAACGGGAGTCAACTATTCAAGAAAAGGCAGCCAGGATGACCTATGCCATTTTTGCCCCAACTATCGGGATCGCTGCTTTTCTCCTACTTCTCCCTTCTAAAGGGGGCATTGATGTTTTTAGTAAGGGCGAATGGTTGTTTACTGAGTCACTGGGGATGGTCTTTGCTTATCTTGCCTTGTTTCTGATTGCTATTTATGCCATCTCCTATCATTTTTTCAATCGAAAGTATGGGGGTGGCGGCAATGAAGAATAAACTTAAAGTCTATCGAGCGATGCACAATTTAACTCAGGAACAGCTGGCAGATAAGATCGGAGTGAGTCGACAAACCGTCATTGCCATTGAAAGCAATAAATATCTGCCGTCTTTGGGTTTAGCGTTTAAGATTGCTAAGCTGTTCAAAGTTAAAGTAGAGGATATTTTCGCTTATGAAGGAGACAAAGATGAAAATTAAAATGGTCAAAGAAAAACTGTTTTATCTTGTTGCTATTGGTTTAAGTATCTTTTTCTTGTTCTTCTTTATTGGCAGCGTCTGGATTGGATATGATGCCAAGAGTATGTGCCTAAATGCCCGAAGGCAGTATAAAACCACAGACTGCGTGGAGGCTTTGATTTCCCAGCTTGAAGATGAACATCAGAGTTTTAGATTTAGAAACAATGCTATTTGGGGACTTGGCGCCATGGGTGATCGTCGTGCCTTGCCGACCTTACAAAAATACTACACTGGCAATATCCCCAACAGAGAACCACTAGATGACATGATCAGCCAATATGAGCTTAAAAAAGCCATAAATCTTGCCAACGGCGGATTAAATATTACCGCTTGGATATGGAGATGGGGAGTAAAATAAAAGTATGGATAAAAAGGTTGCAGAATACCTGGGGAAACAAAAATCTCCTCAAAAAGAGATCTGTTTCACTTTAAGAGAAATTCTTTTTAAAACTCTTTCTGAAATAAAAGAAGAAATGAAATGGGGAGCGATCGTTTATGATGACGGCAAATATTATATTGGAGTTGTGAAATACGGGGTAAATTTGGGTTTTGCTGTCGGCGGGCTGGACAAAGACGAGATCAAGCAATTTGAGGGCAATGGTAAGACAATGAGACATATAAAAATTGAGAAAGTTAACGACATTGATGAAGATAAAATAATAAGATTAATCAAGCTGGTTCATAAAAAAGCTATCTGTAAACCTTGTTAAAATTCGATATGTCCAAAATCAATGCTAAATGGCTTCCTCGAATTCTATCCATTTTGTTTATTGCTTTTATTAGCATGTTTGCCTTGGATGTTTTTGGAAAACCCCAATGGTTTTTGGCTTTGCTTATGCACTTAATCCCCAGTTATTTTCTTATTGCTGTAACTATTATTGCTTGGAAGAATGAGGTAGTAGGTGGATTTCTTTTTCTTCTCGCAGGGCTTGGCTTACTTATTTTTACTCACTTTGAGGCGCTAATTATTGCTATCCCAGCTTTTGTAATCGGTCTGCTTTTTTTGGTAAAAGGGTATTTACTTAAAGTTTAGGAATCGGTTCACTTCTTTGTTAGTCCATTTTGGGTATTCCAGCTCGGTTGACCAATCAGTTCGCCTAAAATCATACCATCGTTCGAGCTTAAAAAATAATCTTAATTTTCTTATATATCATAATAAACTTCGAATTTTTTTGATTTGATATTATTAAATAATAAAGATTGAGAGGAGGTGAAATCATGACTATGAGAAAAATCTTAATTTCATTGTCAATAATTGCCTTTTTATTTATTGCTGATCTTACCTATGCAGCCAACCAAATACAAAACGAAAACCAGGTTAAAACCCAAAACCAGGGTGAGGATCCGCAGTTGCAAGTAAATACCCGGGAACAGGAGGACTTGAGAGATGATTTGGAAACAGGTTCTCAAAACCGTAACCAAAACGCAGTCCAAAACATGAGCCAAGTAGCAACTCAAGTACAACAATTATTGCAGGTAAGAACTACTGGCGGTATTGGAGAACAGGTAAGAACAATTGCCCGAGCCCAGAATCAGGCTCAAACTCAAATCCAGGAACAACTTAACAAGTTGGATTCCAAGGGAAAATTAGCTAAGTTATTAACAGGGGCAGATCACGGCGCTGTTAAAAATCTAAAACAGCAACTTGAACAAAACCAATTGAGGATCAGGCAACTTGAGCAATTGCAAAACCAGCTTGCAAACGAGGCAGATGTAACAGCAGTGCAAGAAACTATCCAAGCTTTAATCCAGGAAAATATCTCTTTGCAGGACAGAATCACAACAGAGGAACAAACCAGGAGTTTGTTTGATTGGTTGTTTAAGCTGTTTTCAAACTAAAACTTAATTTTCTGGAAATTAGTGATAAATTCCAAGCTGGAAGTGTAATTCTCACAACGCATTAAGACACGGCCCTTAGGCAGTGTGAGGGTCATTAATAATCTATGCTTTGCATTCAAAGTTCTGTATGAAAAAAGTAGCATCGCTAATCGTTCTAATCTCTTTAGTTTTGTTGGGTTATTTTCTCCTAAATTATTGCAATAAGGAAAGAGGTTCGGATGGTGCTTTAACCTTGGATGTTGCCTCGCTTCCTGCAGAAACAAATTTGCCGCAAATTCCTGAAGATGTTCTCGCGCACATCGGCGAGAAATCCGACATTATAATCGTTACAGAACCCCAAGCCATGGCAGAAATTACTTCTCCGTTAACATTCACAGGAGAGGCAAGGGGCAATTGGTTTTTTGAAGCCAGTTTTCCGGTAAGTCTGGTTAATTGGGACGGCATGATAATTGCTGAGGGCATAGCAACAGCCCAGGGAGAGTGGATGACAATTGAATTTGTACCTTTTGAGGGGACAATAGAATTTGAAAACCCAAGCTTTGAAGATGATTTCAGCCAAAGAGGTATTTTGATATTCCAAAAAGCGAATCCTTCGGGCTTGCCGGAAAACGATGATACTCTCGAAATCCCGATCAGTTTTTCTTCAGAGATGTGATTAAGCCTTCCTTTTGATACGGAAAGCCTAAAGCCCCAACGAATCTTTGCTAAAATACGGGTATGAAACATTCTTCGATAATAACAAAAGTTATCGAGCCAATACTGGTAGCTTCGGTTGAAGGAGTAGGAAGGATCCCTAATGTAAATAGGGATATTGACAAACTTTACGAAAATATATACAAAAACAACTGCAAAAAAAATATTGCCGGCCCTGCAATTGTGATGTTCTTTACTGAGACTGGGGGAAGATATGTGGTGGCAGTTTCTAAAAAAAAGGAGAAGGGTATTTAACCGAAATTCAGGTACCTTTTGGTCCTTGGGGTACAAATAAATAAGCACCATAATACTTTAAGGTACATAAATTTCCCAGGAAAAAGCATAGATGGCGCCATCAAAGTCGGGAATAATACCATTGACACAGAAACTAGCTATACCATTTCCCATGGCCACAAAATATGCCTGGGTCAAGCTTTGAAGATTGCCTTGGATGTCATTAGCCACGACGGTGACCAAGGTTACCTCCGAGGAGGCCTCCAAGCGCGCGGGGAACCCGCGGATCTATCAGCCGCAACATTGTGGAAGGCCAGGAAGGTTGGAGCAAAATTCCGCCTTATCAATAAGCAAACAATTTGCCATGAGCAGTTTTGCTCGCAGAATATATTTTGTTAATATGGATAGAAGACGTAATGGTGAACCATGGACTCATTTATATCCTGTCTTTTGCCGGCATTTGGATTGGCTCGGGCCTGGCAATCAGATCCGTGGAAAGGATTTCGCGCTCGCTTAGGATACCTTCGTTTGCCATATCTTTTTTGGTCCTGGGGCTTTTTACCTCCATTAGCGAGCTGTCCGTGGGTGTGAATGCAATTTTAGAAAACGATCCTGAAATTTATGTGGGCAACTTGATCGGGGCTTCGATCGTTCTTCTTATGCTTATTGTGCCTTTGCTGGCGGTTTTAGGTAATTCCATCCGCATTGCGCCCGAATTTCAGGGTTTTAATTTACCAGCATCTCTGGTGGTCATTGCTTTGCCTGTGATCCTGGCTATGGACGGTAAGGTCGGGAAAACAGACAGCATTATTGCTATGGTGCTTTTTGGTTTTTTGCTGGTGAGCGTGCAAGCAAAGCATGGGTTTATAGAAAAATTAAAAAGCATCAACCACCGAAGCGGTATCAAGGTGAGCAAGGATCTGTTGAAAATTATGTTTGGGGTAGCGGTAATTTTTGTAGCCAGCAGGTTTGTGGTAGAAGAAACGATTTATTTTTCAAATTTACTCAATATTTCGCCATTTTTTATCAGCCTGCTAGTTATAGCCATTGGCACAAATGTACCCGAATTGTCGCTTGTGGCAAGGTCTGTCTTTATGCGTAACCACCAAGTGGCTTTTGGAGATTATGTGGGTTCGGCCGCGTTTAACACCTTTTTGCTCGGGTTTTTGACCTTTCTTTATGGCAAGCCCGTATTTTTGACTAATAGCTATGTGGTTAGCCTACTCTTTTTGGTGGTGGGGCTTGTCTTGTTTTATTATTTTGCGCGGAGCAAAAAAACCATTTCCCGTCTTGAGGGCTTGGCTTTATTAATTTTGTATCTTGCCTTTTTATTAACTGAAATTATTATCCACAGAGGAGCCATAGGTTTGTATAATTAACCCATGGAAATTAAAATCAAGCGCGTTTATGAGCCACCGCATCCAAGTGACGGCAAGCGCATTCTTGTGGACAGGTTGTGGCCAAGAGGTATAAGCAAAGAACATGCCAAAATTGACCTCTGGGTCAAAGACATAGCTCCAAGCACTGCCTTGCGTGGATGGTTCGGCCATGATCCCCACAAATGGCGCGAGTTTGTTCGGCGCTATCACAAAGAATTGGGCGATAGTGCTCAACTTGGGGAGCTGATCAAATTGGCAAAAGATGGCACGATAACCCTCGTGTATGCAGCCAAGGACGAAAAGCACAATAACGCCTTTGCTTTAAAGGATATGTTAATAAAGAAGGTATAGGCTCAGTAAACTTCCATCTTGACTTTTTTTGCACGACTTGTCTTTGCCAACAAAATTCCTTTCCGCTAGGTTGCTTGGACGATAATATTATTTGCTATTTTTTTTACCTTCAATCTTTCCCAAAAGCGTGTTTTGCAAGTGGTCGCGCTTTTTGTAGAAAAAGTACAAAAAGGGAATAGCAATAAAAAGCATAACCAATATTTTTCCGATGCTTTCGGCATTCACGATCCCTTCTTTAAGCTGCGACAGTCCAAAGTAGCCGATGTAGGCAAAAATTACACTTCTGATCCACACCCCCACAAAAGTAGATTGGATATAAGTGCGTATGTTAAGTTTTATCAGTCCACAGACTGCAGCCACAGGTGCTCCAGGAAAAATGGGGACGGCACGTAAAAATATTAAAAGAATGTCGTCGTGCCAGGTGTTGCTAAAGCGTTTGCCGAAATTTTCCACTTCTTTGTGGGAAAAGCCCAAAAGCTTGCCGAAGCGGCTTACAAAAATGTCCTCAGCCTTGTCAGCAAAGTAATAAATCACCCAGGCCCCCACGGTCTTGCCTATGGCTGCAAGGCCCGAAATAAAAACCAGATACACCCAAGCCTTTCCCTGCTCCTGGGCGATGGAGCCGGCCGTGGTCATCACCAGAGGCGAAGGAATGGGGGCAACGATTTCTTCGATTAAGCCCCCGACTGAGGCATAGATAGATAAGGGTACTTGGAGCGAAAGGTTGTGTAAAAGCGCTAGCATTTTATCCATGGTCTAAATAGGAAGTATACACAGGTTTATGCTTAAGAAAAAGGAGCTAGTTAAAAGCAAAAGGATACTATTAATTTTAAAATACCACAAAATTAGTATAGATTTTTTTCCTCTGGGGGGATAAAATTCACTATATTTAATATGATCGGTATACAATTTGTACACGTTTTTTTATCCTGCCTCACAGTTATTGGGCAGGTGGTACTTATTCTATACTTAGTTAATTTTTTTCGGCCTCTTAAGCTGGGGAAGCTTGACATTAATAGACTAGTTAGGCAAAACGCGTATACCTTTGGTTTGGTAGTTTCGTTGCTCGCAACCATCGGAAGCTTGTATTATTCCAAGGTTGCAGGCTATACACCATGCGAGCTTTGCTGGTACCAGCGGATTTTTATGTATCCCCAGGCTGTGCTTTTTGGCTTGGCTCTTTACAAAAACCAAAGTGTGATCGCGCCTTACTCCCTGGCCCTTTCTTCGTTGGGCGGTAGCATTGCCCTGTATCACTACCTTTTACAAATGAATGTTTTGGATTTGTCAATTTGCCCGGTGGGGGCAGGGTCTTGTAGCGAAAGTGTGGTCAAGCAGTTTGGTTATATCACTATTCCCATGATGTCTTTGACTGCTTTTTTCCTTCTCATCATCTTTATGACTACCTCACTTAAGAAAAAATAAGCGTAGTGACTACCGGTAGGATTTTGGGTTATGATTAAAGCTCAAGAGGTAAATATATGCAAAACTCATTAATCTATCTTTTGGCTTTGGTGTTTCTGGGGAGCCTTGCCGGCTTGGTCGGAGGTTTTGTCTATTTTTTGCCTGGAAAAATAAGCAACTTTATTTGCCGTTATTCCACGGCCTTTGCGAGCGGGATTTTACTTACGGTGTCGCTTTTGGATCTATTGCCCGAGGCCCACGAGATGCTCGACGAGCGGGCATTTATGGTCGTGTTGATTGCATTTTTGCTCTCGTTTATCTTTGAGGAGGGCTTTGCCAAGCTGTACCACAGCTATCAGGATGACTCCGGCCCCACTACGGCCACGATTTCTTTGGTCCTGGTTGGGGACACAATCCATAATTTTATTGATGGCGTGGCCATAGCTGCCGCGTTTTTTGTTGAGCCTGCTTTGGGTCTGGTGGTGGCTGTGTCTTCATTTTTGCATGAAACTCCCCATGAGATCGGGGATTTCGGAGTACTCCTTGCTGGCGGCTACAGCAAAATGCAAGCACTTTTGTTAAACGCTTTGTCTGCCTGTTTCACCCTGGTGGGGGCGTTTTTTGTGTTTGTCGTGGGACGTGAGAACGAAACCTTCATAGGCGTGCTTTTGGCCATTGCCGCGGGCATGTTTTTGTATTTGGCTGCAAGCGATTTTCTTCCTAAGCATACAGGCGGCAAAAAGGATGCCTTTTTAAAAATCACCGCAGTCCTTGTGGGGGTGGTTTTGATGTATATGGTGACTGCTTCAGGCCCGCACGGCCATAGGTGAGATTGTTTGAAAGTTTTTAGGGTGTAAGCTTTTTTAATGACCGAGAGAAAAGTAGAGGATATCACGCCTTTTGACCCGCAAGCCTATGAAGAGGAAATCGGCCCCACTTATGCCACAGTGCCAGGCAGGGACCTTAAGCGCTTAAAAGAAACCGCGCAAAGACTTTCCGCTAATTCACACCCCGAGGATGACAGCGATGAAACTGATGCAGTGGACCCTGCACCCCTTCTTGCCGCTTGACATTGTCTCTAGCTTCAATTTAGTATAAAAATATAGCTATGACACGCGTCAAGTACACGGAACTTTTAAGTAACAAGCTCTCTCATAAACCCTTAAAAGTCTTTGTTTTCCTCTTGTCCTTTTTTGCCTTTGGTTTATTTGTCACAGGTCATCAGTCAAACGTTTTTGCTTACTACACCAACATGCCAGCCTCAGTGGTGGTGGGACAACCGGATTTTACCAGCAGTCTGGAAAACCAGGGTGGTTCTCCAGCGGCAAATACACTTAACAGACCGAATTTCGCGATTGTTTGCGACGGCAAGTTAATACTCACTGACAAATACAATAATCGTGTCCTTATTTACAACTCCATCCCCAAGGAAAACAATGCCAAGGCAAATGTAGTTATCGGCCAGTCAGATTTTACCTCCAATTCTGCTAATCAAGGAGGAGCTATTGGGTCCAATACTCTAAAATACCCAACAGGGGTTTTGTGTGCTGATAACAAATTATTAATTCCAGACGTTGGCAATAATCGCATCCTTATTTACAATTCCATCCCCACTGTTAATAATGCTTCAGCAGATGTGGTTATTGGCAATGATAATTTTACAAGCCTAAAGCACGGGTGTTTAGCAAACAGAATTGTGTTAGCCAACTATACAAGTGGCGGGCTGGCTTACGACGGTGAAAGGCTGTATGTCGCTGACGATTTTAATTCAAGGGTGTTGATATTTAACTCCATTCCTACTGAAAACAACGCCGAAGCAAGCCTAGTATTAGGCCAGGATAGTCTTACTTCCTGTGGACAAAACAGAGGGTCGGGTCTTACTGGTGAAAATGCCGGAACTCTTAATTTACCATCGCATGTCGTATGGAGTGGTGATAAATTTTATGTTGTCGATATGGGAAATAGAAGAGTTTTAGTTTGGAATTCCAGACCCACAACCAACGGACAAGCAGCAGATTTAGTCTTAGGTCAACCGGATTTTACAACAGAGGGAGATCTTCTTCCAACCTCCAGTACCTATAGTGACCCACGAGGCATTTTTGTTAGCAAGAATAGATTTTTCGTTGCAGATTTTAGGCGGGTATTAGTATATAACTCCATTCCAACAACAACATTAGATAAGGCTGATGTGGTGATTAATCAGCCAGATATGACAACTAGTAATTTACACCTAACAGCAGCTGTTAATAGATTTATGTTTGCTGGAAGTGTTTATGAATATGAAAGCAAGCTTGTAGTTACTGATTATAACAACAACCGTATCCTCATCTTTGAAAACTATGAAGCCACTGCCACACCAGGATTC
>CAZSLA010000022.1:0-14308 GCA_964607795.1 uncultured Gammaproteobacteria bacterium | reverse complement strand
GAATCCTGGTGTGGCAGTGGCTTCATAGTTTTCAAAGATGAGGATACGGTTGTTGCTAAGGTCAGTGACAAATAATTTATCTTGATACTCAAAAACCTTTGTTAAATAACTGAAACTATTAACTGTGGTGCCAGAAAAGGAAGATGTCATATCCGGTTGGCCAAGGACAACATCCGCGTGGGCGTTATTAGTGGTGGGGATAGAGTTGTAAATCAACACCCTTTTTGAATCAACAATAAACAACCTATTCTGACTGGCAAAAACACCTGACGCCCCCGAAAGTGTATTCGAAGAAACAGGGAGAGTCCCTTTTGTTAAAAAATCAGGCTGTCCGAGAACCAGATCGGCCGGCTGACCGCTAGCGGTAGGATTGGAATTCCAGATAAGAACGCGCTTGTTTCCAGAGTCGCCGACAAATAATTTGCCATTATCCCACCACAAAGCATAAGGGAAAGATAATGTATTAGCACCTTCGTTGTTACTATCATCTCTATTTCTTAAACAAGAAGTAAAACTGCTCTGGCCAAGAACCAAGTCTGCTGAAGCGTTATTAGAGGTGGGAATGGAGTTAAAAACCAAAATACGATGCTGACCTGAATCTGAGATGTATAGCCTTTCACCGTCATATGCCATACCAGATGGAAACGTATAATACCCAAATCTATTTGGTGAGCAAGCTTCTTGCCAGCTGGTGAAATCGGCCTGCCCAATTACTATATCTGCAGAGGCGTTATTGGAAGTCGGGATAGAATTAAAGACTAAAACACGAGAATTTCCTGCATCTAAAACAAATAATTTATTCTCTGCACAAAAAACTCCCAAGGGCCAATCTAAGGTGTTTGCTTTTCGAGACCCTCCTTGATTTGGAGATGTACTGGTGAAATCCGACTGTCCGATAACAACATCGGCAGAAGCATTGTTGGAAGAGGGAATAGAGTTAAAGATAAAAACACGATTATTCTGGCCGTCTGCAACTATCAATTTACCGTTACAAACAGCTGCTGATCCTGGCCGTTTAAAGGTATTTGGCCCCGGAGAACCACCCTGGTTTGCCAGACTGCTGGTAAAATCCGGTTGTCCCACCACCACTGAGGCTGGCATGTTGGTGTAGTAAGCAAAGACGCTTGACTGATGACCTGTGACAAATAAACCAAAGGTAAAAAAGGACAAGAGGAAAACAAAGACTACTAAGGATTTGTGTGAGAGAGAAAGCTTCTTGCTTGAAAATTCCATGTATTTTGTATGGATGATAGCTATTTTTAATATAAGATATATTTGGAAATCATGTCAACAGGCGCTACCTCTTGAAAAACAAACCCGCTTTTAGGATAATCGACTTATGGACACTTACAAAGCCTTCATTGAGATTCCTTTGGGCAGTGCCGTCAAATATGAAGTGGACGAAGAAACCGGGGAGCTGAGTGTAGACCGGTTTATGTTTACTTCTTTTGTTTATCCCGCCAATTACGGCTATATCAAAGATACCATGGGGGAAGACGGCGACCCTTTGGATGTTTTGGTTTTGGCTCAACATGCGGTAGTCCCTGGGGCAGTCATCAAAATCAAACCAATCGGGCTTTTGCAAATGGAGGATGAGGGCGGGGTAGATACCAAAATTATTGCCGTACCTACGGAAAAAATTGACCCTGTATACGGCGTGTACGATGATATTTCCGATGTACCCGAAATAACAAAGCGCAAAATCAAGCACTTTTTTGACCACATGAAGGAGCTTGAGGAAGGCAAATGGGTAAAGACCGGGGATTTTTTGGGTGCCACGGACGCGCTTGCTATTCTGCATCGGCTCCAGAACAAAAAATAAAGTTAAACACTTTAATATAAACTTATAAACTAAAGCATGCTTAATGTCCAAACACTCGTGGTGGGCCAGCTCAAAGCCAATTGTTATCTTGTCCACGCTAATAATTTTAATGAGTGTCTAATAATTGACCCCGGAGACGAGGCTGATTTTATCATCCAAAAACTTAGTGATAATAACCTTACTCCCGTGGGCATTGTTGCCACTCATGCCCATTTTGACCATATCCAAGCGGCGATGGAACTCAAGCTTGCCTTTGGCGTGCCTTTTTATCTGCATGCCGGGGACATGATTCTTCTTAAACACTACCGAAGCTCGGCCAAGTATTTTACAGGGCTGGACCCGGGCCCAGCGCCAGATGTGGATATAAACCTACAGGGGGGAGAGGTTTTGAAAACAAAAGGCTTCGCCTTGCAAGTCATGACAACGCCCGGGCACACTCCGGGGAGCATCTGCCTCTATAGCAAAAACGAAAAAATAATTTTTACAGGAGACACCATCTTTGCCCATGGGGAAGTGGGAAGGGTGGATCACAAATATAGTAGTCCCCAGGATCTAGAGAAATCCATCCAAAAAATATTAAGTTTGCCTGGAGAAACAACTATCCTTCCGGGGCACGGGGAAACAAGTATGGTGGATGCTATTAGGCAAGCCCCGGGTCTTGGGCAGATATAACAGACACAAACGGTTTGTGTTGCAAAAAGCTGGCAACTGCCTTTTTTAGATCTGCGGCTTTTATTTCTTTTGAAGTACCTAAATACTCTTTGATAGAGATCACCCGCGAACTCCAAAATAAATCATCTATCATGCAGCTAGCGATGTTACTCGGGGAATCATATGACATAAGTTCCCCGGAATTTAAGAAATTTTTTGCCCTTTCTAGGTCCGCTTTTTTTATTTCGATTTCAGTAAACGAGCTTACGGTTTTACCCATCAAAGAAAAAACTCGTGGCGTGTTTTCCAAGGATGTATTAGCATAAGCTGTAAAAGCGCCAACCGTCGGATTCCACGTCCATCTGGCCCCTGTCGAATATACAAGGCCTGTTTCCATCCTGAGCTCTTTAAAAAGCATGGACCTTGCAGAACCGCCAATTAAATACGCAGCCAAACGCAGTACCATTCTTTCTTTAAAGCTCAACGCTATCCTTCCCGGAGTCAACCAAGTAATATTTATTCCCACCTGCCTGATATCTTCCTTGTGCCATAAATAGTGGGATTTGCTCTTAATTTCTGGTAGATAAGCCATCTTTTTTATGCCCTTTTTTGCGGGTAAAGCTATATTTAATAGATTAAATACATTGTCTGGATCGATTTTCCCCGCAACTGATATCACAAGATTCGGATTACAAAAATATTCTTTGTGCATGTCCAATAAATTATGCCTACTTAGGGCCTTTAAATACTTTGGCCACCCGATCGCATGCCTGGAATAAGGATGAAAACTGCCATACAGCTGACGCGCCTGGCTTTTCCAAAAACGCTGGTAAGGATCGCTCCAAGTGTCTTTGTGTTCCTGAGTGATAATAGAAATCTCACGTTCCAAATCTTTTTGTTTCAATAGTGGGTGAAAAATGCATTCAAAAATAAAAGTGAAACCCTCTTTAACCGATTTAGAAGGAAACCTGGCCCAGTAACCGATTTCCGACTGGCTTGTCCAGGCATCACTTCTGATACCGTTTTCTTCTTTATATAGCTCCAGCGAAAACTCGTCTGGATTTTTTTTGGTGCCATCTAGAGTTAAGTGTTCTAAAAGATGAAATGCACCCCAACGCCTACCTTCGTACCAAGCTCCGCCGCGGATCATAACCTTAATGGCAACAGATTCCACATCGCGCATGGGATAAAGCGCAACTTTTGCGCCCTTAACCACAAACTCGTGGTACTTTTTTGCAGCCATCAGTTAGCCTCCATACAAAAATAACTGCCTATTGTGGAAAGCTCGGTCAGGGCCACGCGCTCGGTAATAAATGCCGAGGCTTTGCCACCGTCCAGATTAATAGCATCGGCAATAGGTAAGCCCGTCTTTTGACTAAAAATGCGAATAAGCTCCGGGGTTTCTGCAAGCAGGGGCCCGCTAAAGCGCGTTTCGCCCGAATACACAATCATAAAAACAAGCTCATTACTACCTGTTACCATGGCAATACTTCTGCGGGCGTATTTATCGCTTGTCAATGTAAGCTCTTTATACTCACCGTTGGCCACCAGCATGGGGCCTGTTTGCATGGCCAAGCGCAGCTCCTCATCCGGCAAAACCCCGATTTTGGGTATCCCCAGGCTATTGATACTTACAAAGCCATTCAAAAGGACATTTTCTTGGACAGGGGAAAGCGTTTCACCCTCTGTCAAAAATAGTCCGAGGTGTTCAAGTTCAGGTGAATAAAAGCCGCCGTTGATCAAAAAGCTGCAAGCCTGATCTTCAAAAAGCCCGCTTGCCGCCTCCTTTGCCTTCAGATTGGACCCAAGCACAAGCCTGTCCACGTCTTCCACTTGGTACCAGAGCGCCTCATATTCACCCAAAGCCACAGTATTATCCGAACTCGCTTGCGGCTTTGAGTCCCCAAGCACCGGGCTTTGAGGCTCACGCTCATCGCTGAGGCTAAATAAATACACCCCCAAGCTAAGCAGTACTAAAACAGAGAGCATCAGAATGATAATTTTTTTCATCTTCTCCTGACATTATGATACCACCTGCCACCTTTGTGCTAAAATTGTATATGTCACAAAACAAGAAGCCGCTTGATAAATTTTCGGCCACTTGGGTTTCACACAGCTCAATCAACGATTTTCTCAATTGTCCCAAGCTGTATTATTACCGAAGCGTTTACAAAGACCCCGTTTCCGGGCACAAAATCACGCTTATGCAGCCGCCTTTAGCGCTTGGAGGGCTGGTGCATGACGTGATTCAATCGTTATCAATCCTGCCGGTTGAGGAGCGCTTTACTATCTCGCCTTTAAAAAAATTCGAGGCCATGTGGGGCAGTGTCAGCGGCAAAAAGGGCGGCTTTATGAGTGCCGAGGAAGAAGCAGCTTACAAAGAGCGTGGCAGACTGATGATCCAAAGGATCATTGATAATCCGGGACCGTTGCAAAATAAGGCCGTAAAAATTAAAGAGGAACTACCCTGGTATTGGCTGTCAGAAGAAGAGGAAATAATTTTGTCCGGAAAAATCGACTGGCTTGAGTACATGCCCGAGGATGACTCGGTGCACATCATAGACTTTAAAACCAGCAAACGCGAGGAAAGTGAGGATTCTTTGCAGCTGCCCATTTACCATTTACTGGTTCATAATACCCAAAAACGCAAGGTGAGCGGCGTCAGCTACTGGTATCTGGATCGCGACCCTGCTCCCACCCCTATGGAGCTGCCGGAGTTAGGGGAAGCACAAAAGCGCGTAATGGAAATTGCCAAGCGGATAAAGCTGGCAAGGCAGCTTAGCCATTTTAAATGCAAAGAAGGCGAGGGCTGCAGGTATTGCATCCCCATGGAGCAGGTGGCCAAGGGCAAGGGCGAACTTGTGGGAGTAAGTAGCTACAATCAAGATATTTATATTTTAAAAATTAGTCCGTCCATTCACACTCAACCCGTGGCAAGCGAAGACTCAGAAACCCCCTTTTGATGTATTCGATTTTCAAGTAGCAGACTCGGCTTCGCGTAAACATGCTAAATCTGGCAATTATTTTTCCCAGGCCAGGCGTAGCTGAGGCAGTAGGAATCGGTGTTTGCGCGGGCGTTGATGTTGCCGATGGCGTTGATGTGGGTGCCGATGTCGGTGCAGAGGTTGGCGCAGAAGTCGGATCCTGAGTTGGCGCGGCGGTGGGCAAAGAGCTTTTGATGCTAAAATCCGTGGCGTTATTGTTGGTGTCCGTGCCGGATGCATCGCGGATAATGCTTTCGTGCGCGGCGGGCAAGGGGGCCGGCGCGGTTTCATAAAGCGTGGCTTCCGGACCAATACCCACAAAGTCCACACGCACATCCTCGGCATCGTACAAACTTACCGCATTGCCCGCGGTAATATTCCTTGAAGGCGCAGAATAGTAAAGGTCCGGCTCACGGGTGCCGGTATACGCGCCTTCGGAATGAGCAATCAAAAAGTGGCCTTTGGTCTCAATTACACCCGTGATATTTGCAACCAGATTGCTTACAGTGCCACCCGCGGTGGTTCGCACCAGGCTCCAGCCGCTCAAGTCCACAGCCTCATTTGTGGGGTTATACAAATCTACAAACTCATCGTTTGTAGTATTCCCCAAAATCTGGATCTCATACAAAACTACGTGGTTTGTTTCCTGGGCAGAAACGATGGGGGAGAGGGCCGCCCCAAAAATAATTAAACCCAAAAAAAGCCTAAAAAGCTTGTTGGACATGGATTAATTTAATAATAGATACTATTAAAGACGCTCGTCAAGATGAAATTTTTTCTCGGATCATCTATGATAATCCTATGAGTGAAAAACTGGTGGGCTACTTACTTTTGGCTTTGGGGCTAGTGGTCATCGGAGCTGCAAGTTTTAGCGTTTACCAGGTTTTTTCCGGCGCATGGCAGCCGGTCAGTGTTTTTACTTTTTCCGGTATATCCGTAAACACCGCGGATCTTGTCGGTAGCAATCTGACACCTGCGCAAAAGACCCAGCTGGGCAATTCGCAAATGCAAGTAATCTCCCAGGACCTTTTGAATATCCCCCTTAATCTCGCCGCCCATTTACTTTTAATGGGCTTTGTGGTTTCGATGGGTTTTAAAATTGGAAGCCTCGGAGTGCAGCTTATTAGACCGATAAAAGTTACTTTGCGTGAAAGCCCCGAGCAATGAAAGAAGACAACATCGAGCACATATACCACCCCAAGCCGGTAGTGGTGATTATAAGAAAAATTGCCTTTATTTTTTCTTTGGGTGCAATGGCCACGGCCATTCTCATCGGGGCCTATTACACTAGAAAAACTGCCACCAAAGATTTCTCTTATTCTCCCAAAGTCACGGGCATTTCCCGCTTTAGTTCACTGGAGCAGATGCAGGCTTACTTAAGCCAGGTCCAAAGCCTGGGATCTTGGTCTTCCATGGCTATTCCAATGACCCAGGACTTGAGCCTGGAAGCCTCGGACAAGTTTTCCGCAATTGCCACAAATGAAGCCGCAGGAGGAGCCAGGCGCGCTTCACAAACCAACGTCCAGGTATTGGGTATAGACGAGCCCGATGTAGTCAAAACCGACGGCAAATATATTTACTGGGCAGGGGAGCCCGGGTATTACCTGATGGAGGACATGCCCGCTCCCCGCGGCGAAATTATGCCTGCTCCCGCTTCTCAAAATACAAAAATCATAAGTGTGTTTCCACCGGAAAGCCTTGAGCAAATCTCAGAAATCACAGACGGCACTGAGCTTATCCTGTACGAAAACATCCTTATTGCTATAGACAGACAAAATCCTGCCCTAACTGCTTATGACGTCAGTGACAAAACAAGCCCCAGACAAATCTGGCGCGCGGCTTTTTCCGATGCCACTTTTACCAGCCTGAGACTGATTAAAGACGCTATCCTGGTTGTCAGCCAAAAAAACGTCAATTACCGCTCGCCCTGCCCCATACCGCTTTTGGAAATGGGAGGAGCACGCACCGCCATCGCCTGTGACAGCATCTATCACATAAGAAGCCTGGCCCCTTCAGAAACCACTTACACTGCTCTGAAGATAAACGCCAAAACAGGGCAAATCTCAGACACCGCCACTTTTTTGGGCTCAAGTCAAAATACCACTGTCTATGTGTCGCAAGATGCAACCTACATTGTCCTTGCCAATTACCTGAACCAAAACACGCTTATGCTTGAGTACTTTACAAGCGAAAGCCAAAATGTCTTGCCCGAGGAAGTAATAAGAAAAATCAAAACCATGGCAGGCCTTAACATCAGCCTGGAGGCAAAATTTGTGGAGCTGCAGGTAATTCTGGAAAGCTATAAAAACAGCCTGGGGGCAGACCAGGCTCGCGAGCTTGAAACTAAAATTATCAATAGCCTTGCAACCTACACCAACCAAAACATCCGAGAGCTTCACAAAAGCGAAGTTATCAAAATTGATAACCAAAAAATGGCCATTGTTGCCAATACAAGTATCCCGGGCAATCCCCTGAACCAATTTTCTTTGGATGAATATGGGGGCAATTTGCGCCTTGCCACCACCATCGGCCAGAGCTTTTTGCCCGGCGTGCAAACGGTGAGCGATGTCTATATTTTAAATGATAATCTGGATATCCTCGGCAAAGTTACGGACCTCGGGCGGGATGAAAGGATTTATGCGGTGCGCTTTTTGAGGGAACTTGCCTATGTTGTTACCTTCAAAGAAATTGATCCGTTTTTTGTTCTTGACTTAACAGATCCCAAAAACCCCAGCATCAAGGGTGAGCTCAAAATTCCGGGCTATTCTTCCTACTTGCACCCAGTGGGGGATAAGCTCATCCTGGGCGTTGGCAAAGAAGATCAGTATATAAAGCTTAGTTTGTTTAATGTCGCTGATCCGCAAAATCCGACTGAGATTAGCAGTCTTTTATTGGATGAGTTTTACAGTGAAAGTCTCTACAATCACCACGCGTTTTTGCACGACCCTGATAATCAACTGGTCTTTATTCCAGGCAGCCGCGGAGGATATGTGGTGTCTTACGCAGGCCAGAGACTTGCCCTTAAAAAGGCTTTCTCGGAAGATGGAACCAAACGCGGCCTTTACCTGGACCAGTATTTCTATCTGTTAAGCATGGATAGCATCCGCGTCTTTGGCATGGATGACTGGCAGGAAATAAACTGGCTGGAGCTTAACTAATCCCGAATAACCCATGCACAAGAAAAAATTGCTTGCAACGTACGGGCCTTTGTTTCTGGCTTTTTATATTGGCAGTTTTATTCTTTTGGTTAGTTTTTACTCGCGCTTAAAATTCCCGACCATCTGGGGAGATGTGTTAATTGGCAGGGATGGGGCCGTGTTATACATTCCGTTTGCCAGCTCTTTTATGCTTGCGCTTTTGGCCGTTGCCCTGGTCGAGATGTACCGCTTCACTAAGAGGTTTTAAGTCGTCAGCTTTATTTTTTCTTCCACTCATCCCTAAAGTGCATGAATTTTTCTTTCAAATCCTTTCGATCTTTAATGCCAATGTCCCAAGAATCCAGACCTTTGTCATAAATTACCATGCCCGAAGTTGGCTTAATCGAAATTGATCCTTGTGTTGGGTCAACAAACAAACGCCTGCCTCCAGTTAGCACTTCAGCAGTCACATGTCCCTGGATTTTTTCCTCATGGCTTTCAAGTCAACGGCGGCTTAATAGCTCAACATATTTGGTTGGGATTTCCGCTGCGCGGCTTAATGCGATAAACAAAAAGGTATAGTCCGTACAACCGGTCGAATATTTGTCGGACAAAATCAGTTCTGCCGTGCGCTCCCGAAAGACATCGGGCCGCTTTCGGTTCATTTTGATATTATCGTTTATCCACCCCACATCTTTAAAAAAATTATACCTTGGTAAGCCTGAGCAATCAATATATCGCTACAACTAAGCTAATACCAAAAAAACGACTCAAGCCATGTCATAATTCACTTTGGCTTTGATTTTTCCCCCGAAACAGGCTAAAATGAATTCTAGCCACCTGGGCTATTTTTTTGCAGTAAAAGATGAAAGATATCGGAAAAGTTACACCCGCAGAAATCACAACTGAGCTGAGCAAATCCTATCTTGATTATGCCATGAGCGTGATCGTCGCCCGCGCACTTCCGGATGTGCGCGATGGCTTAAAGCCGGTCCACAGGCGCATTCTTTTTGCCATGCACCAGATGGGTCTAACCGCGGGAACAAGCTACAGTAAAAGCGCCAAGGTCGTCGGGGAAGTCTTGGGAAAATACCACCCGCATGGCGATGCCTCGGTTTATGATGCCATGGTCAGGATGGCCCAGGAGTTTAGCATGCGCTACCCTCTAGTCGACGGGCAGGGGAATTTTGGCTCGGTAGATGGAGATCCTCCGGCCGCTATGCGCTATACCGAAACGCGCCTGGCAAAAATATCCCAGCACATTCTGTCAGACATTGAAAAAGACACCGTAGACACAGTGGATAATTTCGATGCCACCCTCAAAGAGCCCGCCTATTTGCCCGCGCTTTTGCCCAATATGCTTCTCATGGGCTCAGAAGGCATTGCCGTGGGCATGGCCACCAAAATTCCGCCTCATAATTTAGGCGAGGTTGTGGATGCCATTATAGCTACTATCAAAAAGGGCAGGGCAGTGGCCGGGGAAGAAAAGCCGGATATCAAAGTGGACTTTTTTATTAAAAAAATTGATCTTTTGGCCTCGGGCAAAGGTAGTGAGCTAACCCAGGAGGAACTTCAGGCCACAAACGTTACTTTTGAAAGTGACATCGAAACCAGCGAACTTTTGGAATATATTCCGGGTCCGGACTTTCCCACCGGCGGGGCTATCTATGAGGCCACCTCAATGATAGATGTTTACTCCACCGGCCGCGGACGGATTTTAGTACGTGGTATTGCACAGATCAAAGAAGGCGACAGGGGCAAATCCATAATCGAGATCACGGAGCTACCTTATCAAGTAAATAAAGCCAGGTTTGTAGCCGATATTGCGGGCCTGGTGCGCGATAAAAAAATTGAGGGTATTGCAAACCTCAGGGACGAGTCGGACAAAAAAGGCATGAGCGTGGTTATTGAGCTTAAGCGCGATGCCAGGCCTAAAAGCGTACTCAATAATTTATTTAAACACACCAAGTTGCAAAGCACTTTTCCCGCCAATTTTGTGGCCCTGGTGGATAACACACCCCTTACGGTCAATCTCAAGCAGGTTTTGGTCGAATATGTCAAACACAGGCAAAAGGTGGTAACGCGCCGCACCATTTTTGAGCTCACAGCAGCCAAAAAACGAGCCCACATCCTGGAAGGCTTGAAAATTGCCTTGGATCATTTGGATGAAGTTATAAAGACAATTCGCTCAAGCCGCACCCAGGAAGATGCCAAAAACAACTTGGTCAGCCGCTTTAAACTCAGTGAAATCCAGGCAGTTGCCATCCTTGATATGCAGCTTCGGCGCCTGGCCGCCCTGGAGCGGGAAAAGATCGAAAAAGAATATACCGAAATCAAGGAACAAATTGATAGATTAACCGCTATCCTCCGCGACCCAAAAAAAATCCTTAAAATCATTATCGATGAAATCACTGAGCTTAAAGAAAAATATGCCGACCCACGGCGCACCCGCATTTATAAGCAAAAAATCGGCGAATTTTCTGAAAAAGATTTAATTGCCAAAGAAGATGCCTTGATTACGGTCACCAAAACCGGCTATATCAAGCGCGTCCCCAGAAACACTTACAAGTCCCAAAGAAGGGGAGGCAAGGGGGTACTGGGCATGACCACTAAAGAAGAGGATAAAATTGAGCACTTGATATCAGTCACCACCCACGACACGCTTTTGTTTTTTACTAACCAAGGCCGGGTTTATGGCACAAAAGCCTGGGAAATTGCAGAAACCAGCCGTCAGGCAAAAGGCCAGGCTCTGGTCAATATCATCAATCTTGAGGCTGATGAGCTTGTCATGAGTATTGTGACCATGGGCGAGGAAACCGCAAATCATCTTCATCTGATCATGGCCACGCAAAAGGGTATCATCAAAAAGACCAGCTTTTCGGAATTTGAAAACTTAAGAAGCAATGGCCTTATTGCCATCAAGCTTGCTGCCGACGATTGCTTGGTCAAGGTAAGCCCAACGAGCGGCGATAACCACGTCATGCTTTTTACTGCCGAAGGCAAAGCCATCCGCTTTTCAGAAAAAAACGTCCGGGCAATGGGCAGGGCAACGACCGGCGTAAAAGGTATCAGCCTGGGCAAAAATGACTCTGTCATCGGCATGGAGGTCTTCCCTGCAAGTCAGGACGAGCCCAAAGACAAACGCAAAAAATATTTCCGAGACATTTTGACTTTGACTAAAAAGGGCCTGGGCAAAAGGACAAAAATCAGCCTGTTTCCTGTACAAAAACGCGCCGGCAAAGGCCTCAAGGCAGCCTCGATCAACGATAAAACGGGAAAGCTAGCAACAGCCTCTATGGTAACCCACAAGACCGAGCAGATTGTGATTACAAGCGCCAAAGGCCAAGTTATCAAGCTTGCCACCAAAAATATTCCCCAAATGGGCAGGGCAACCCAAGGAGTGATCCTCATGCGCTTTGCCAATAAGTCCGACCTGGTTGCAGCCGTCACCAGCCTTGAGCACTAAAATAAAAGTGGCTCAATTCCCTTTGCCATGAAAGGCCTCGTGGATTTCTCTGAGCTGCTTGTTGGTCACATGGGTATAAATCTGGGTGGTCGCGATGTTTTTGTGCCCAAGCATCTCCTGGACGCTTCGGATGTCTGCTCCGGCGACCAAAAGATCGGTAGCGAAACTATGCCTCAACACATGAGGTGTAACATCCACGGTAATTTGCACTTTTCTGGCATATTTTTTGACCATGCGCTGCACCGAGCGCGGCGTCAGACGCATTTTTTCATCAGGGTCGCCAATATTCATTTTGCCGCTATGGCGGATAAAAAGCGGCGTAAAGTGATCATCGCGCGCAGCCAGATACTTCTCGACCCAGCCGGTAGCGCGGGCGGATAAAAATACCACCCTAGCCCGCCCACCTTTGCCGATAATCCCGAATTCACGCCGCTTAAGGTCCATCTTGTCGCGGTCAAGCTTACAAAGCTCAGACACGCGAAGACCCGTAGAAAATAAAACTTCCAAAATGGCTTTATCGCGGATGCCCGTGATTTTGCTCATGTTTGGGGCGTTTAATAGCCTGTCCATCTGTTCGCCGTTTAAAAATTTTACCTGCCGCTCGTTGTATTTTGGTAAATCTATTTTTTCCGGAGCCATGACCTTTTCGTCATTTTTGATACACCACTTTAAAAAAGACCGGATTGCAATTACGTGGTAGCCCTGGGTTCTTCGCGCAAGCGTCCCGCCTTTGCCATCCGGCAGGCGCGATAGAAAAAGCCGATATTCCCGCACAATATCCGGGTTGATATCTTCCAGGTTCTGCCGAATGTTTTCTTTTTTCATCCAAGTCAAAAAACGGGCAAAATAATGCTGGTAATTACGCAGGGTGAGGGGAGAGGAGCCCTTTTCCACCTCCATATATTCCAAAAATTCTTTGACTTTGCATTTAAGCTCGGAGGCTTCACTAGGCAGGGAAGTGGGCATCTAACAAATATTATACCACCCAAGCTCAATCCGTCAATATTGTGCGACGCGCACGATTTTTATAATCAAATTTCATAGCCATAAAAATATTTAAACAAATTTATATTTATAATTAATTAAAAAAGGAATTTAAAAGATTATAAAAAATTTGTAGAGAAACAAAAAATTAAGCAGGAATTTAAAGATATCGAGATGAAGAACAGAATATTTTTTAAAAAAATAAAATTTCTAGAAAAACCATGAAAATA
Source organism: uncultured Gammaproteobacteria bacterium (assembly GCA_964607795.1). Lineage (GTDB taxonomy): Bacteria > Patescibacteriota > Microgenomatia > UBA8517 > UBA8517 > DYGT01. The sequence goes on along the minus strand of CAZSLA010000022.1, from coordinate 1,034 downwards.
CGGCTTCACCAAATCGATTTTAAGGGCCTTCTCAGAAGAAAGATGGGCAAGTGGCTATTAAAGAATATCTTGTATTTTCGGCCAAATTTTAAAACAATCCCTATTAGACAGAAATTATTAATTTGTTTGGGAATAATTTGGAAAAATATTTTTAGGAGTCATCTGTTAAACGAGGGGTTTATAAAACATTTAATAACAGCAAAGCCATTCAAATACCTAAACAGCCGCAGAAATACAAACCATAAATCGGCCCCTCTCCACTCTGTTTGATTATGTTGCGTCGCAAAAGTTATATTGTGCGACATACTATTTAAACCACCTCAGAACTAAGAAAGACGGCCCACTTTGGAGAGGAAGGATAAACAAGTTTAGGCCTGAGTAATTGGCTTTATAATATAAATAGATACCAGTAAATATTTATCTTCTCTTTTGTTGTGTACATAAAGTATGCATCAAACTATATCATTTTTTGTGAAAATATCTTATAATATTTGTGAAAAGTTATTTTCATTTGTGAAAACTTCCCATTACTTTCTAATTATTATAGGTTATTATTACCCTCTTCCCCCTTCTCCACCTGGATGTGGCGCTTTAAAAACTAAAGTTTCTTATTTATACTCTGTCAGCGCCAACTGGTTATGACGATCATAGCCAGAAAAACAATTATACCCACGACCAAGTACTCTCGAACTGTCTGTTTAAAAAGCCTCCCCTCTTGTTCAGACTGACCAAGCCCCAGCAGAACATACATTACAACCGTTAAAAATATTGCTCCCTCGACAACGCTTATTGGCCAAAAATATAAAAGCATGGCGATGGTAGTTATACTGTAGGCGGAAATGGCTGAACACAAAATGAGCCCTTTTTCAAATCGGCGCAAAAGCTTACTGGACCAAAGGCTTTGCAAAAACAACGGAAATGAAACCGCGAAGATAATCAGACTTGTATAAAACCAGCTCGTACGCAGGGAGAAAATGGCATCATACAATAAAAAGCCTGCAAACAAGGTTAAAACAAAACCAACGCCCTTGGCG
>CAZSLA010000021.1:0-15043 GCA_964607795.1 uncultured Gammaproteobacteria bacterium | reverse complement strand
TGTACCTCATAGCCGCCAAAGCCGGCTAGATAGTTTTTGATTTTATATTCAAAGTCATAAAGGCCAGAGGGCTTGGTCCAGGGCAATTCCCCGACCGGCAGGACGCTGGGTAAATTAAAGTAGCCATAAATCCGTGCCACTTCTTCGGCGATGTCAGCGGGGATTTGGATGTCATTGGCTCTGAAAGACGGCACTTTTACAAAAAGCATATCTTCCTGCCAGCTCGGAGCAAAGCCCAAGGGTTTAAGTGAACTACTTATTTGGGCTTTGGTAAGACTGGTCCCCAAAACGTTTTCAATTTCCAGTTTGTCTACTTTTATTTCCTTTTGTACATGTGGGTTGGGATACCAATCAAAGACGTCGCTTGCAATTTTTGCCCGGCAGACTTTTTGAAAAAGTGCAATTCCCCTAGCCATGGCAATTTCGCCAAGCTCGGTGTCCACGCCTTTTTCGTTTAAAACTGCGGCATGGGTGCGGATTGCCAGCTCCATAGATGTTTTTCTGATTGTTGTCGGGTCGTTGTTGTTAATAAAAAACAAAACGTTTTTGCTCTCCCTGGTGACAATGCTATTTTTGGTGCCGATGATGCCTGGGAGGTCCACAATTGTGCCCTCGCTATTGGCAATGACCAGATCTCCGCCCCCCAGGGTGTAGGTTTTTCCCTCCAGGCTAGTGAGCTTTTCGCCCTTTTTAGACTCGCGGATATAAAAACCGCGGGCCCTCACTTTGTCCCAGTCAAAGACATGTGTGGGGTGGCCGGTCTCAAGCATAACATAATTGGTAATGTCCACGACGCTATTGAGAGAGCGCACGCCGGAAAGTGTGAGGCGCGTTTTCATCCAAAGCGGAGTCCGCCAATTTTTTATATTTGAGATTTTTACAGCCATCACCCTGCGTACAAACTTTGCATCGGGCACTATTTTTATGTCTATTTGTTTTATTTTTTTAAGCTTAGGAGTGGACGGGATAGCAAGCTTTGCGGTTATTCCGAAGCGCGGAAGGATCGCGCTTGCCTCGCGGGCCATGCCATAAACGGACATGGCATCCACGCGGTTGGTAGTTACTTCAATGTGGTAAGTGGTATCTTTGCCCGTGCCGCTAATTTTTTCGATCGACGGCCCGCACAGGCTTACTTTTTCGGCCAGGGTTTTACTGGTTGCTTTGGTCTTTATAAATTCGCGTAGCCATTCGTCTGGGATTAAAATGTCCATCTTAAAATTGTTTTAAATAGCGGATGTCAAGGCTATAAAGCGTGCGCAAATCAGCGATACCTACATTTGTCTTCATAAGATACACCCGCTCCACTCCCCAACCAAAAGCAAAGCCTTTGTATTTATTGGGATCCAGGCCGCCGTTTTTCAACACATTGGGGTGTACCATGCCCGCGCCCCCGATTTCCAGCCAGCCGCCTTTACATAGCTTACAGCCACAGCCCATGCACACGCTACAGCTAATATCCACCTCAAATGACGGCTCGGTAAAAGGAAAATTATATGGTCTGATTCTGGTTTTTCGTTTGTCGTCGAAAAAGTTGTGGACAAAAAAATCCAGCGTTCCTTTGAGGTTCGCGATGGATGCGGTTGTATCGACAAAAAGGCCTTCAAACTGGTGAAACATGGGGTAATGGCTGGCATCAGATTGCCTGCGGTAGGTTTTTGATATATTGATCATGCGGATCGGAGGCTTTGTCTGTTTCATTTCGTGCACCTGACCGGATGAGGTATGCGGAGTCAAAAGCATAGTGCCGTATTTTTTGCTTGGGGCTTTGGCAATAAAAAAGGTTTCCCAATCGTCGCGCGCGGGGTGGTCCGGGGAAAAGTTGAGCGAAGTGAAAGCCTGCCAATCCCATTCTACCTCGGGGTAGCGGCGACGGACATAGCCCAGGCGCTTAAAAATGTCTTCAATTTCCAAAATGGCTTTGGTCACAATATGCGTGGAGCCATATAAGGGCTTTATGCCGGGTATGGTTGGATCAAAAAAGGCTTCTTTTTCTTTTGTAAATTTTCCCGAGCTTTCGTTTAGTTCATTTAAAAGTGTGGATTTGGTGTCATTGATTGTGATGCCGATTTGTTTTTTTATGGGTTCTGAGAGGTTTTTGATATCCTTGATAAGGTCATTAATAAGCCCGTTTCTCCCCAGGTATTTAATTCTTATTTCTTCCAGCCCTTCGGTGTTTTCGGCCTGCATTATTTCACCTAAGGCTTGATTTCTAAGGTTTATTATTTCTTCCAGGATACCTTTTTGCGTTAGCATATGTATTAAGTCTACAAAAAAACTCCCCGTTTGGGGAGGGAAACTTCGTGGCTATGCCTCCCCTTTAGCGGGAGGAGGTAAAGCCTAGGTGTTTGATAATTTCGGAAAATGTGTCCGAGTCTGTGTAAGCTATTTCCGAAAGCATTTTGCGGTTGAGCTCGATGTTCCCCTTTTTGAGCCCGCTCATAAACTGGCTGTAGGATACATCGTGTGTTTTCAAGGCGGCGTTGATGCGCATGATCCAAAGTTTACGAAAATCGCGCTTCTTTCGTTTGCGACCCTCATAAGCATATTGCCCGGCATGTAAAAGCGCCTCTTTGGCGGTGCGCACGCGCTTTCTTCGGGCATGTTTAAACCCGCGGGCTTCTTTTTTGATTGTTCGGTGGCGCCTGGCGGCGATGCTTTTAGTTCTTGGCATGGGTTATTCCTTTTTTATTTTTTCTCACTCCCATTCTTTTTTTTAATTTTTTGGCGTAGGTGCCGGTGATTTCTACTTCTCCTTTGAGTCTGCGCTTTTGTTTACGGCTTTTCTTGACACGCAAGTGGCGGCTGAAACTCCTGCCACGCAAAAGCTTGCCTGTACCAGTTACCTTAAATCTTTTGGCAGCAGATTTTCTTGTTTTAATTTTCGGCATTTTTGTCTTCCTTTTTGTTACCTTTAACCGGCGAGATCACGGCGGACAGATGTCGGCCGATAAATTTCGGCTCCATGTCCACTGCAATTCTATCACGAAACTGATCAATTACACGACTAATTAGCTCGTAACCGAATTTCTTACTATTTAAGTGCCTGCCTTTGAATACCACTACCACACGCACTTTATTGCTGTCGTCCAGAAATTTCTGTACCTTTTTGATCCTGGTTTGGTAATCCCCTTCGGCTATAAACGGACTAAAGCGGATCTCTTTAAGCTCGGATTTACCTTCTTTTTTCTTTTGCTCCCTGAGCTTTTTTTCCTCCTGGTAGCGGAATTTATCATACTCTATGAGCTTTACAATGGGCGGTTTTGTATTGCTTACAATTTCTACTAAGTCCAATCCAGTTTCTTTTCTTTTTTCAAGTGCTTCGTCGCGGCTTAGGACGCCTATTTGTTTCCCGTCTGAACCAATAAGGCGCATTTCAGGCGCGCGAATTTGGTTATTAATTTTCCAAGTTTGCAGTTTATTCAATTGTCGTCCTAAATTTTAACACGCCCGAGCCCTAGCCGCAAGCGTGCTGGTTACAAAGCCAAAGCTTTATTGTCAATTTTGCTTCTTACTTCAGAAATAAAATCGTTTAGATCAATATTTTGGCGGTTTTTGCCATTGCGGTTGCGGACTGTAATTTTTTGTGTTTCTTCCTCTTTGCCACCAACAATGACCATGTATGGAATTTTTTCGATTTGGGCATCGCGGATTTTGGCTTGCAGGGTTTCTGATCTGTCGTCAATAGTTACTCGAATATTTTGCTTACTCATATGCTCATAAATATCTTTTGCATAAGCCAAATTGTTTTCAGTGATGGGTAAGATTTTTACTTGGATTGGCGAAAGCCACACCGGAAAGCTGCCCGCATAATGCTCAATAAGAAATGCCAGAGTGCGCTCCATGGCTCCTACCGACGACCTATGAATGACTATTGGCTCTTCCTCTGCCCCTTTTTCATTGATGTAGCGCAAATTAAATCTTGCAGGCAGACAAAAATCGTACTGAACTGTAAAGGCAGTGTCTTCCTTGCCCAAAGCGTTTTTCATTTGAATATCAATTTTCGGTCCATAAAAAGCAGCTTCGTCCTTGGCTTCATAAAACGGAGCTTTTCTATCCTCTAGCACTTTTTTGAGCATGGCCTCGGCCTCGGCCCACTCCTCAGGGGCATCATAATATTTTTCCTTATTATCGCGGTTTCCCAAAGAAAGCCTGTAGAGATAATTTGTTTCTTTTTGAAGCCCGAAAGTGTTTGCAATATATTCTATCAGGTCAAGTACCATGTTTATTTCGGTATATGCTTGCGGCTTTCGGACAAAGTTGTGAGAGTCGGCAAGCGTAAATTGCCGCACCCGAAGAAGCCCTGTAAGCTCGCCAGATTTTTCATAGCGATATAAGTCTGCCATTTCCGCAAAGCGCAGCGGCAGCTCTCTGTAGCTGCGCGGCCGGTCCATAAAAAGCGCAAAGTGGTGCGGGCAGGTCATGGGCCGAAGGATCAATTCCTCGTCGTCAATTTTCATAGCGGGGTACATCGTGTCTTTGTAGTACGGATAATGCCCCGATTTTTTGTAAAGCTCGGTTTTTGCAAGGCTGGGCGTTCTTACATGTTTGTATCCGCGCTTCAGTTCCTCATCCACCACAAAGCGCTCTATTTCCCGCCAAATAGTTTCTCCTTTTTCGGTTAGCAGCGGTAGGCCCTTGCCTACCAGGTCCGAAAAAGTAAATAGCTCAAGCCCTTGCCCGATTTTTCTGTGGTCTCGTTCTTTGGCCTCCTCAAGCATTGTAAGATACTGGTCAAGTTCATTCTGGGATTGGAAAGCGGTGCCGTAAATCCGCGTAAGCATGGGATTTTTTTCATCTCCCCGCCAGTACGCTCCGGCAACATTCAAAAGCTTGAAATATTGGATTTCGTCTTTGGGGCTTTTGATGTGCCCGCCGCGGCAGAGGTCTGTAAAATCACCCGATTGATAGAGGGTTATTTCTTCGCCCTTTTGGATGAATTCGGAGATAAGCTCTTGTTTATATTTGTTTTGGAAAAAAAAATCGTTTGCTGCTTTGGCATCTACTTTCCGGTCTTCAAAGCCTTGCCAGCTTGATACCAGTTCGTGCATTTTGGCCTCGATTTTAGGAAAATCTGCTTCAGAGACTTTTACATCCCCGAAATCGAAATCATAATAAAAACCGTTTTCAATTGGAGGACCCAAGGTGGGTTTGGCATTTGGCCACAGCTTAGTCACGGCTGCTGCCAAAAGGTGGGCTGTGGAGTGTCTGAGCTTGTTTAAATAGTCTTTGTCCATCGTTTGCGTGTTTTTTGCAAAGACGGTGATTCCGTGGTTCCACTCTGCTTTTTACTCTTGGCTTTTTGCGATGTTCCCGCATCGGGCGGATACTTCTTGAGTGGTGAGTTCAAGTTCTGGCGCATCCGACACTTATATTATGAAGCCTGGGTGAGTTTGCTGTCAACTGCCATTGCAGAAAGAAAGTACTTATTGTGATTCTTCGACAAGACTTGCTATAAAACTCCCTACTATCGATAGACCCCGAGCTTTTGTAAAAGAATAAGCCCCAAAGTGGAAACAAACATAATGCCGATCGTGGTTCCGAATGGCCAGCCAAGGCACTGGGTAAAGCCTTTTTTAAAATTGGTACAGTCGCACATTAATTTGGGTTTTATTTTTTTCTCCACAACCCTCTTATACGTTCATTATACTCAAGCGATCCCAGCTCAAACAACTTAAACGCCAGATAAAAGCCGCCCGCAACATACAAAGGAAGTACTACAAGGCTTAGGATAATTTCTCCCGTTCCTAGAGCTCCGAGCGCATTTCTGGCAAGCAGAATAAGCGGAGCCGTAAAAGGGAAATAGCTCGTGAACAAAGCCAAAGGGCCCATAGGGTCTGAGATGATAAGAGCAGCAAAGTAAATGGGAAAGATTGAAAGCATGATAAAAATCGACGTAAAGCTCTGGGCTTCACGGTATGTAGGCATAGCGCTTCCAGTACCCACCATGATGGTTGCCATAAGAAGAAAGCCACAGATGGCGTAAAAAGCACTCAAAAGAATTTGGAGCGGCTCGATGGTGATTTGCCCGATATTAAGCCCCGCAGGTAGGGCCATGGAAAAGCTTTGGTAGCTTGCCACGACCAAACTTACAAGAACCACAAGCTGGGTCAGGCCCAGGGCCGCAAGGCCGATGATTTTTCCCCAGATGATAGCCCGTGGGGTGAGAATGGAAAGGACAATTTCCATCATCCGGTTTTCTTTTTCTTCAGAAACGCTCAAAAGCAAAAAGCTGCTACTAAGAAAAGTCAGAAAAAAATATAAAACCACTGAAGCCAAAGGAATTACAAAATCGCTAATTGTCATGTCCACCACTTCCCCTTTGAGATAAAAAGTGGACCTGACTGGTATGTCGGCTTGCAGCAGTTGGTTCGCGTTCCCCAGCTTTTTACTTAAGTCTTTTTTCAACAGGTTTCGGGCGGAGGTGGGGTAAGACCCTCGGATAATTATCCCCGGGTCTTGTGCATAAATGGCGATGGCTCCGCCGCTTTCAAGGTCTTGCGGATAAATGAAGAGAGCGTTTGCTTTCCCGATGCGGACGCTTGCTATGCCTTCTTGTTCGTTGTCTGTGCTTACAAAGGGTGGGGCGAGGTCCGCTTTATTGATAATATTTGAGTAGTCTATGACCAAGATCGTCTTTGCCTTAGCCAATTCTTCGCGCGCCTTTTTTTCTGCCATTTGGCTGGAATAGCCGGATAGCAGGCTTGCTATGACGATCAAAGCGGGCAGAGCAAGCGTGGCAAACCAAAAAGCGGGCTTGCGGATATTTTTGTAGTATTCGCGCTGGGCAATTAAAAATATTTTATTCTCAAGCATTGTTTTTGGATACGCTGATAAATATTTCTTCAAGGCTCGGCTCCTGGAGGGAATAGGAATTGATCTGAACGTTTTTCTCGACTAGATATTTCAAGATTTTACCCGCAGAGACATTGGTTTTAGGCTCAAGGTGGGTTTCATTCCGCTCGCGCCGGATTCCATAAAGCCTTGTGTTTACGGGCAACTTATCTGCCTGGATATGGATTACATTGGAGCCAAACTGCCGTCTGATATCTTCGACTTTGCCATAAAGAATCCGTCGCCCTTCCTTGATCATCAACAGCCGGTCGGCGATTTTTTCCACCTCGTCCATCTGGTGGGTAATAAAAATTATGGTCGAGCCGCGCTTGTTAAGTGCAAACAATCTTTCCATAAGTATTGAGCGATTCAGGGGGTCCAGGCCTTTGGTGGGTTCGTCTAGAATAAGAAGTTCGGGCTCGTTAATGATGGCAAGACCAAGCTGGATTTTTTGCTGCTGGCCGGAGCTAAGCTTTTTAATCTCTAAATTTCTTGCAGCCCACAAGTCCACTTGCCTGAGGTATTTTTGGGCTCGTGCGAGGGCAGAAGCTTGGCCTAAGCCTTTGATCCGGCCGAAAAAGACAAGCGTTTCTAACACCTTGGAGGAGGTATAAAGCCCGCGCTCCTCGGGCAAGTAGCCTACTTTGGGAGCAAGTTTTTGGCTATAAGTTTCACCGAAAGTTAAAAGCGTGCCCGAAGTTGGTTTGAAAATATTCAAAAGGCAGCGGATGGCTGTGGTTTTACCCGAAGCGTTGGACCCTAGAAAAGCAAACACTTCACCCTCAAAAACCTCAAAATTCAAATTATCAACCGCTTTTTTGCTGCCAAAAAATTTGCTGAAATTATTGACTTCGATAATTTTTTTCATGGCTTAAATACTATACCACGGGCCTTAAAGAAGTATAATTGGACAAATGAGTAGATTTGAAAAAACTGTTGAGAATTTTGTTTGTGAAAAATGCGGGACACAAGTCCAAGGGAATGGCTTTACCAACCACTGCCCCAATTGCCTTTGGAGTAAACATGTGGATATAAATCCCGGCGACCGGCGGGAAAATTGCAAGGGCTTGATGAAGCCCTTGGGGCTGGATCAGAAAAAAGGCGAATTTGTGCTGATTCATAAGTGCCAGAAATGCGGCAACGAAAAACGAAACAAAGTGGCTTTAAATGACAATCAGGATGAAATTAGAAAGATTTCAGCTTTACAGAGCATTGAGCTTTTGTAAGAGATCTTTGTGGTCATCGAGTTGTTTGTTCATGATAGTTCTTTCCCCTAGGTTGTCCTGTACTTTCATTAGGATGGGGTCAATCCTGTCACAAGATTCGCTTTTCCAGGTTTGAAATCCCTGCATTGTTTCTTCCTTGAAATCATCAAGACCCTCTTTGGTGGCAAATACGCCTTTAAGCTTTTGAATGTCCTTGTCGGTCATTGCCATAATTTTATTACACGCGCCTTGCAGGATAATTTCTATGGAGTTTTGTGGACCTGACCGGTCTCGAACCGGTGACCTCTCGCATGCCATGCGAACGCTCTGCCAACTGAGCTACAGGCCCGCAGATCTTTACCCGGACGTCGTACTATCTCTGTACGCTCGCCGTGCCCTTCCGTTGTTATTTTACTATAAATTTTCAACAAAAAAAATGTCTGAAGATTTTATAAGTAAAGAAGATCCCACCCCACTGCTTATACAGTTCGGGTGCGTAGACTTCGTGCCCGAGTTGGCGCAGACGCTCACCGGCAATGGTATAGCTCTGTGCCAAGCCAAGTGACTTGATGGAAAGTAGAACTTCCTTAAGAAACTCCGCGTCGGTGCTGGAGGCGCGCTTCGCGTAACCCTCGGAATTCTCCATGGCAAGTCGGGAGATTTCCATTTCTAGAGCTTGGGAGGCTTGTACTTTCTGTAAATAATTAAAGTGCAAAAGTAGGCTTTTATGGTGAACCCGAGAGGACTCGAACCTCTGACCTCTTCTACGTCAAAGAAGCGCTCTAGCCAACTGAGCTACGGATTCTTATGTTTAGCAATTATACCATTTGGTTAAGTCTATCCCGCTGAGCGGGAAAGATAATGTTCTCCCGAGAGCAAATACTTGGAGCCCGATTTTTTGTAATTTTGGCCCCAGACGTTTTTCTTTTGTGCGCGCTTATTGGCCGTTTGCAGCCAAACACCGGCATTTTCTATTTTTTTGCGAAAGCTTCGGAGAAACTCCAAAATATGAGTCAGGAAAAAGAGTTCGTATGTACTTGGGGAGCTTGGCGCCTGGAGGGCGGCAATTTTCACTTCGCGCGAAAGCTCTGGCGTGGCTTTGGCAATCTGCACCACTTCCTCATGAATTGCCTGAATTTGGATCCTAAGCTCCCGCACCCGCTTTTCCACATACACGCTATCTTCTTGTCTAAGCCGGCGCTCGGTTTGGATTTGGAGCCTGGTGTTTTCCTCGGCTTGCCTTTTTCCGGAATAGAGGTCTTTCATTTCCAGAGTTTCCCCGGGCATGATTTCCCCGGAGTAGGTTTGTTTCTGGCCGAAGATCTGGTCCAAAATATCACGCCCCCCGGGCATAATTATTTGTTCGGAAAGGGTGTTTTTGGCGTAGTTTCCGCCTTCGCGCAAAACTTCAAGCGGATTTACTTTTGGTTTTTTATTGTTTGAGCTGGCCATGAAATTAGCTTAATATATGATATTTTTGTGTTTCTTTCAAGTTATCCCAGGTCTGAAAGCATGGACAACACCTTGCGTTTCCTAAGAATTGAGCGGACCGTACTTTTTTGTTGGGCCTCGTCCAGGGATTTGCCAAAGTTAGGATCGCCCTGGGCGGCTTTAATAAGCTCGTCGACTTCTTGGTCTGGAATTTCCACTTTTTCTTTTTGGGCAATGGCATTTAAAATAAGCTCCAACTGCAAATTTTCTTTGGCCTGGGCCATATACTCATCCCGAAGCATTTGCGGGTTTTTTTTGATTGATGCCAAGTAGCTCTCCAGGCTCAGGCCCAGCGTTTCCAAGCGGCTAAGAAGGCTTGCCAGCTTTGCGTCCACCTCTTCCTCGATCAAAACGTGTGGGATGATTACTTTTATTTTTTCTAACAGGGTTTTGAGGGTAAGCTGTTCTTTTTCCTCCACAGTCAATGCCCTTTTATCTTGATCGCCTTTTTTGGGCGACCAAATGTTTTTTGCTGCAAGTGTCCCCCGCACCTCCTTTTTATAATCATTAAGCTCAATCTCGGGGACCTCGCAAGTAATGGCACGCACCTGCCAGTCTTTGCCTTCCTCGGCGCTTACAAGCTCAAACTTGGGGTACATCGCCGGCTTAAGCTTGTGCTTTTCAATGGCATCAGAAAAGTATTTTGGCAGGATGTCGCGTAAACTGCGTTCGATCAATTGCTCGCGGGGGATATGGTTTAGGACGCGCTTCAGGGGAGCCTTGCCTTTGCGAAACCCGGGCACTTCAATTGTCTGGCCCATGGCTGCGGCCACTTCAGCCATTTTTTTTTCGATCTCGGCTTTTATAATAGTAAAAGTCAGCTGAATGGTGCCGTCTGCTTCGCGGGTCAAAGATATGGTTTGCGGTTTTTCGGTTTTTGTCATAAGGTAAGTCGCTTGATTATATCCCACTTCCGAGGAATTTTGAAATTTAGCCCTTGTGCTGCACTTTGAAGGTAATTTGCTTGCTTCTTATTTGGTTGAATTTCCCCTTTGGGCTAAAGGTTTTTGCCTTAAAATAATCAGAAGTGCGGTATTTTGGCCCTAAAGCATTCGATCCCTCCTTGGATTTTTGATAAGTCTTTGCTTTTTTCTCTGTCATGGTCCACCTGCCTTGTTAATCCTTGGCAAGCTTGTGAAGAAATGAGGAAACTAAGGACAAAACAATCGAGGCAATGGCTGCGGTCAGAAAGCTATCGATGGTGAATCCGGGCACAAAATAAGCCACGCCCCACAAAAGAAGGACGTTGATCAAAAAGGCTGCAATTCCCAAGGTGGCAATGCTTACGGGTAAAGCAATCACTTGGATAATGGGGCGGATGAAGGTGTTGACCATACCGATGATGATCACTGCTACTACGGCGGACGTCGGGTCCGCAAGCTCAAAGCCGGGAATGACATACTCCACCACCAAAAGTGCCACGATATTGATCAAAAGTTTGCCAATAATATTTAGCATACTTTGATAATGAAATATTTGTGGACGTTTGTCAACCTTGTCGTAATCTGACACCACATATGCGACAGTTTTTGAGAAACTGTACATATGAGGGTAAGACCAAGATTGATAATCACTACCTTAAAAAAATTAGAATATGATATTGAGGCTACCTCCTTTGAGTTTGGTATTCACAGAAGCACTGTATAAGAGAACTATTGTGGATAATGTCGCAAATGTCCTGTCAGATTAAGTTGGTGTCAAGAGCTCACAAATGCTTCTGAAAAAATTCCACGCTTCTTTCTACGGCCGTGGGCCAGCTGGGCATAAGATTGTGGTCTGATCCGGGATAGGAAAAATACTCTACCTCTAGGCCTTTTGCTTTTAACTTGTTTACAAATTCACCGGACCAAGCCGCAGGCACGGCATCATCCGCCGACCCTTGGTGAATCTGGATGGGAGCATGGATGCGCTCAAGGTAATTGGTGAAAGAAAATTCGGAGGCAAGATATAAATTTTCAAATTTGGCAAGCTCGTGGCGCAAGAATGTGCCTTCGTCTGCGGATTCGTCGGTGTAGTACAAGACGCTATAGGGAAAAGGCTTGGTAACCGGCGCCCACAACACCGTGGGAATGGGTTTTTGTGTGGCAGCCAAGGTGGTGAGGGCTATTTGGCCTCCGTTTGAATGGGCCCAGATGCCAAGCTTGTGGTCCCACACTGTGCTTATTTCCGGCGGCAGTTCGTCGTTTTCAAGCGTATTTATTAGAGAAATGGTTGTGGTGTAGGTTTGAAAGCGGGTTTCAAAAATGTTGCCGGCCTCTGAATCCGAGCCCGCATATCCTAGATAATCCGGAGCCAGCGTGATAAAGCCCTGGGAGGCAAGATACTTACCTACGCGGTTGGTGCCGATGCCTGTTTGGTAAATGCTGGGGTCGACGTAGCCTCTGATAAGGATAATGAGGGGCATACCCTGTGTATTTTTTGGTAGGTTCAAAAGCCCGGTTGTCATTTTGGCGTTGCCTTCGATCTCGGGGGTAAAAGTAAATTGGACAAGATAGGCGCTATAATCGGCGTTTTCATCTATTTCTTTGGAGATAACCAAGTTACCCGGCTGCATGTCCGCATTCCCCAGGTTTTCTATGCGATAGCGGTTTAAGGGTTTGGGATTGAGTTGGATTTTCTGGAGGGCAGTTTGGGTGCTTGCAATGTCCGGCGCAAATTTATAGCCAATAAATCCCCCAAGACAAAAAATGGCAAAGCTGAAAAAAATTAATGCAATTATTCTCATCGGGCTTATTATACGCTAAGGTATTGCCAGAAGGTGAAGATGCTGAAGCAGCCGTAAAATAAAAAGGCCAAGCTTACTGCGCACAGCCTTAGCAGATTCGGTCGCGTAGCTTGAGGAAGCTCACTTTTATTGAGCCACAAAACAAGCCCGGAATAAATAAACATGGAAAAGGCGTTAAGCACCGCCCCCAAAATAACCAAAGCTAAAGGCTCGGTAAAGCCGGCCATAAAAATGGCAATGCCGGTGATTATCTGAAGCCACAAAGTAACATAAAACAAAAGGGGCAGTTTGTCGGCTGTTAATTTTTGAGGACAAAAGATAACCACATTTTCAGACATTATCCTGCTTGTTGAACCAAACACAGAAAATTGAGTAAAGAATAACATTACACAAACAACCGCGTAAAAAAGTTTTCCAATAATGGGATTTAGAACCTCTGATATAGCCTGACCTTCAAATATGACAAAGTTTATGCCGGTTTGGTTTGCCGCGCTTTCAAAAACCGTGGTGTAGCTTAGAAGCGACAAAATAACCATGGTTAGAGCCCCGGTTGCCCAAAAAACAAGAAGGTGCTCTGCATTGATTCTTCTCCACCAGTCTTTAAGGTTTTTTAAGTTAGTGGGGTTTTGTTCAAATTCGAAGCCTTCAAGTCTTAATGATTGTTTTTTACCGGTAATGACACTTGTAATGTCGCCTGTGTGTTTGCCCATGCCATAGCCTTTTGCCTTAATGTAAAGCGATTGTGCCAGGTTTAAGTTGCCCCCTGCTCCGGCGTAGGCAAAAGCCCCGAGCAAAGTGGCAAATGGTATTGCCCGTGGCAAAAACCAATAACCCTCTCCCCTTCCAATCAAGCCCCGGGCAATGGCTCCCCAATCTGAAGGACTACTTATAATAATCGTTAAAATAAAAACAAACGGAACACCAGCCATTATAACAGCCTTTTGCAAAGACTCCTGGGTTTTATAAAGAACGGGCCCGAGCGTTAATATAACCCCAATAAGAATAAGCATTGATATTGGCAGTATTGGCGTATAGTGGATCCCAATTAGTGTGGCAAGAACAGCTGCCGAGGCGGCAATAATGCCTGGCCAAACCCAGGGGATAAATGTGGAAAAGATAAACCAGACGGGAGAAAACCGGCCAAGTTTACGGGATAGCCCCACAAAAACGCTTTCCCCCGTTACCAAGGTGTACCGGGCAACTTCCATGTTTAGAAAAAACTGAAATGTAATTCCTAAAACAGCTGCCCAGATAATACCCAGACCAAACTGGGATGACAAATAAGGCCAAAGGATCAGCTCTCCTGAACCAAGTCCCAGTCCCAAAAGAATAAAACTCGGGCCAAGCAATTTTTTTAGTGGGAGAGCCTGGGGGAAGCTTTTGCCTTTTTCTCTTGGTTTTAAATCCATAAATAAAGTTTAGCGAATAGTATTGCTTCGTACAAATATAAGAGTGCCGAAGTAGCAAGTTGACATGGGAAAATTGGATTTGCTATGGTAAAGCGTAATGAAATGGCCTAAACTGATCGCTGCGAGTCTTTCTTTTAGTGCTTTTCTTTTTGCTGCAGCTGCCCTTATCACTCCATCACAAACGCTTGCCGCAACCTTCACAGTCACCAAAACTGCAGACACCAACGACGGCACGTGTGATGCGGATTGCTCTCTTCGTGAAGCCATTGCCGCAGCCAATGCCAACGCCGGCCACGACACGATTGAGTTTGATATTCCCACATCCGATGGTGGTTATATTCCCGCTTCCGGAGACACTCATGATTATTGGTCTATTGCTCTTAATTCAACACTTGCGCTTTCGGATGATAGCGGAGTATTTATAAACGGCTATTCTCAACCAGGCTCATTAAGGAACACCACACCTTTCGGGGAAACAATCAATACGATTCTGAAAATTGATTTGTATTTTCAAGGGAATGCTTACCTCAACGTCAATGCAGACAATAATCACATAGCTGGACTTAGTATTCGGAGTCCGGTTTCAAATAACGGCACCATACGCCTTCCTAATGCACTGAACAATTGGATAGAAGGGAATTTTTTTGGAAGCAACATAATTGGAACTCAGTCTAGTTATAGTGGAATAATCCAATTACAGACTGGGGCTGGTACAAACATAATAGGCACCAATAGCGACGGGCTGGAAGATTCTAGTGAAAAGAATCTCTTTATGGGTAATGTCACTTCATTGGCTGGATACATCAATGAGTACCCAAGCGCACGAAATAACGTTATAGCAGGCAATTATATCGCCACCGACCGCACAGGTGATCAATGCACCGACGCCATTGAACTAAGATACTTGGCAATCCAAGTAAATGGCAAGAATGGCAGAATCGGAACTAATTATGATGGGATTTCAGATGCCGAAGAATCAAATATCATCGGCTGCATAAATGGTGGAACAACTGGTGCTTTTAGTGCATTTGTTAGGCTGAGTGGTGGCAATGAAAATTATCAGGTAAATGGCAACTTTATTGGTATCAGCCCTCATGGAGATGCTCTGGGATCTTTGTTTGGGACAGGACGGGGAGCCTTATCCATGGCATGGGGAAACGCGATTGGCAATGTAATTAAGGGCAATGTCATTTCAAATGGTGCTAGAGGAATTTTGTGTGGGAGTGATACTTGCGCTCAGAATACTTTTTCTAACAACAAAATATATGGAAATGAGTTGTTGGACATTGATTTGATGGTGAATGCAGAAAATCCCAGTGTTACCCCAAATGACCCAGGAGATACAGACACTGGTCCTAATGACCTCATGAACTACCCTCAAA
>CAZSLA010000020.1:0-16577 GCA_964607795.1 uncultured Gammaproteobacteria bacterium | reverse complement strand
TCTCGCGTCCTAGCTTGCCACTCACGCGCTCGTCCGCATCCAAAAGAAGCACCCAATCCCCTCTTGCCTTATCGATTGCCATTTGTTTGCTTTCATGAAAATTTATTTTGTGCTTGTTTTTAAAGACCTTGGCGCCCATCCCACGAGCAATGCTGCGCGTTTGATCTGAAGAGTATTCATCCACAACAATAACTTCATCGGCAATACTCACAATGGATGCTAGGCAGGCTTGTATGTTTGCCGCTTCGTTTTTGGTTGCAAGCACCACGCTCAACTTCATAGCTTTAGTTGGCTACAATCTGAAAAGCAATGTTACCATTTGGAAAATAAATTTCTTTGACAATGTTGGCTTCCTCCGGAATTTCTTCATCTGTGCCAATTATAAGGCTATTTGAGTTTTGGTGCGCAAGAGCATAAAAATCGATCTTTTGAAAGCTATATTTAGCAAAATTCTCCACCGTGGAAAAGCCAAAATTATCAATCTCAGAAAGTTTGTGGCCCTCCTGAAACAGAGCCGGCGGATATTTTTTGTAATACAAAAGCATGATGTATGGCTGGTCGTAGCGCGTGGTAATAAAAACGCTTTGAAATTTAGCTTCTTCTTGTTTTAAAAAATCAACCATTTCAGAGAAACCATATTGCGAAGAATAGGGATATTCTTTAGGCAAATGCTTGTAATACATGAGCAAATATCTGGTGAGACTCCATAAAACTGATAAAATAATAATGACATAAAGACCGATTTTCATGGTCTGTTTTTGACGCTTGGAAAAAACAAAAATTTGCGACAGCCCATAGCCGCTAAAAATGGCCAAAGGTATTGTCATGTTTTGGGCCCTTAGGGCATTCGGCGACTGAAAAGTAAAAGCCGCGGCTATTGGCGCAATTATTAACCACCAAAAGATAAAGCCCCAGCCTTTGGTATTTTTGGCAATCGTCGCCCCGGCGAATAATATAAAGACAATTTCCACAAGATATAAAAGCCCGGTTTCTGGGACTTTGTTGCGCTGGATCTCATCCCCGGAAACAAACAAAAATTCACCCTTATAATGCTCACCCCAATTTGAAACGAACTCCAATCCATACTGCAGAGGTTTATTGTGCAGTAGTTTAGCTGCCATTCCTGCTATCTCTGTATGCTGCCCTCGAAGCTCGTTGATACGGTTGATTAATCCCAGGTCCGCGGTTATGCCTACGCCCCGGGCGCGTAAAAGCCCTCCGGCAAAAAAAACTGAATAAACAAGAGGTGTAACTAAAGCCATGCCTACCGCAAGAGAAAGAGCAAACATCCGCAAGTTGCGCTTAATATGTGCACGCCTAATCCACATTATCCCTAGCCCCATAAGTGGTGCTACAACCCGGGCTGTGTGGTAAACATACAAAGAACAAACAAAGGCAACGATTGCTAATAAATAGAATTTTGGCTTTTTGGCGGCAAGAGAAAAGAACAAAGCACCCACAAGCATAAAAAAGGTTGCCACATTGACCTCCCAAGCACCGCGGGAAAAATGAATATGCCATGGAGAAATGACAAGCATCAATGCGGTTGCCAAAGAAAAATAAACCTTTTTTTCTTTTTGCATATTGCCAAACCAGGTGTTGACAAACATGGCAAGCAGCACCGGAGCCAAACTGCCCAAAATTGCAGATACAATACGAATACTTATAACATTAAGCCCAAAAAAATAAACCATGGGCAACAGAAGGTAAACGTAGCCCCCTGGCTTGTAGTCGTTAAAAGATTGAAAATGGATCGGCCAGCTGTTTCCGTGCTCATCTTTGCCGGTTAAAATAAGTGAATAGGCGTTGTAACCCAGAGCGGCTTCATCAGCATTTAAAGGCGGCATACTATTAATTTTATAGAGCCGCAAAATTAAACCCAAGGTAAATATTAAACTTAAGAATATAAAGTATTTATTTCTCGTCATCGGATTTCTAAAACATAGAAAGCAGGTCCTCCATCTTTGTAGGCAATTTGATTAATTAAACCAAGCTCTGGAGTGCTTTCGATCTTTTCTTTGGGCACCGTGTCCGCTTCCACAATTAAAACAGCATTTTCAGCCCTGTAGATTTCACCCCAATTAAGCTCCTGAAACTTGATATTATCGATTCGCTCTATTAAACCGACGTCATGTCCGCCACTTTCTTTAAATGAACTGACTTTTTGATACAAAGCGGGATTATATTGACTATAGAAAAGATAATAAATATATGGCTGGTTGTACGACTGCTGGACGATAACCGTGCTATAGTTAGCCGAAAGTTTTTTCAACTGCAGGGCAACCTCTTTATAATTTCCCCACTGACTTACTTGGACCTTGGGCAAATGAACAAATTCAGCATCAATAAACAAAATAAAGGAAAGCAAATAAGAAAAGGCCAGTAATACCGATGCCTTTGTTTTAAATCGCTCCCACAAAGACTCAACCCCCAAGGCGGCGAGAATCACCAAAGGCACCAAAAGAAACAATGAACGCACGGCATGCACCTGATCACGCGATAAAGCCGCAGGCAAAGGAGCAAGGAGCAACCATAACAAAACAAAAGTCCGGTTTTTATCCAGCCTACGAAGCAAATAAAACAAGCCAATGGGAATGGTCGCCAAGCTTGCATAAAGCAATAAGCCATGGTAAGGCGGGCTATGTTTTGGATTTTGCCAGTCGCCTTTGAAAAACAGAAATTCAGTAGAATAATGATTTGTATAACGCCCCAAAATGCCGCGCAAAAAATTCAAAGACTCTGAATAAAATAAATAGTAGGTCGGCGAACTTGCCTTAATATTTGCCTCAGATAAAAATGCATCACGGTATTCAACTGGCCTGGGGTAAGAAAAAACGCTAAATACAGACAGCCGACCTGCCTGGCCATTGAAAAATGAAGTGGCAATCGGGAGTACAAAAATTAAACTAATTATTAGGGAAATAAATAAGTAGCCTACTTTTATTTTTATAATTTGCCGGTAATTTAGAGCCAACAAGCTTATGAGTAAAAGCATACTTATGAGCTTTGCCCCCTGGTATGTCCAAAGTGTGAGGCCAAAAGTAGCTCCCGAAAATGGCATAAACTTTGCGTTTTCAAGTCCTCGAAAAAACAAATAGACGGCTAACATTGTCAGTGTCAAAGCCATATTCACCTCCCAAGCGCCGCGGGAAAAATGCACGGACCAGGGATTAAGCGCCATAAGCAGGGCTGCAACCAGCGCAATTTTCGGCGTAAATAATTTTTTGACCAAGAGATACAAAAACAGCACCGAGAATGTGCCGGCAAGCACGCTTGGAAGCCGGACAGCTACTTCTACGAGTCCAAACAAAAAAACAAATGGTACGGTTAAGTAAACATACAAGCCAGGCTTGTAATCGCCAAAAGATTCGAAGATCACGGGCAAAAAACTCCCGTGCTCATCGCGGGCAGTTTTTAAAATCGAATAAGCATTATAGCCCAGAGCAGCCTCATCGGGCGTTAGCCCAGGCGGATTATTTTCTAAATTGTAAAACCTCAGACCAAAGGCCAAGAGTAAAATCGCCACAATTGTAAGTGTGGATTTATTCAGCATATATTTCATAGGACACGCCTCCATCCAAAAACTTGATCTCATCTATTTTATACCAATCCGAAGGCACATTGCCCGGGCTTGTAATAAGCAGGCATTTGGGTTCGCCACAGTTTATTTTTGCGCCGCTTTCCAAAGCAAACTGAAAATGCGGCCCTTGGGCAATTTCCCAATCATTCAAAAAATAAAACTTGTCAAAACTGTCCACCCAGTACCAGTTTGATTGATAAAAGCGGTTTAGGTTTTCGTCGTTTCTGTATTTCTGCGGATCCCACGGCCAGTAGAATAATATAAATTCGTGTGGCTCGCCGTATTTTTTAGTTATCAAAATCATGTCATAACTAACATATTTCTCTTTGATTAATTGAACTAGCTCCTGGTAGCCATATTGCCAGCTCCAGGAATAATTGGTCTTGTATTCGCCAAAATAATATTTCAAATAAATAAAGTAACATACAAAGGTTGCTAAAAGATACAAAGATATGAAAATCCTTTTGAGATTTATTTGTTTAATAGAAGACAATATTTTATTGATGCCAATAGAAATAAAAACAATAGCTGCGGGCGCCATCACGAGGCTGCGAAGAGCGTGTGGAGCTTCGCGCGTGACGCTCCCCGGGATGGGCGATAAAATTAGCCAGAAAAAAAGAACAATTTGCCATTTTTTGCGCTCAAAAACGGCTACCGCAATACCGCAGTAAAAAGTAAAAATATGTACAAGTGACAAAACCCCAAACTTCGGCAGGCTAAACTGAAAATTACTTGAACCAGAAAGAAACAAAAAACGCGGGTCAAAATAAGACAAGTAGTTGGCAATAAACCTGGGAATAAAATAGCTAACGCGGTTGTAAACCAGACGAGTAACTAGAGGCGAAAAATTGGAGCTTTCGCGGCTAAGGCCAATTTCATAAAGGGCATGGTCATCAATAATTGCCACCAATCCGTACCTGGCAAGCCCTTGAGGTGCTAATAATTGCACAAGCATAGGGATAAAAAAGATAGCAAACAGAACAAAAACTCCGACTAGTTTTTTGAGTGGATATGCTTTTAATATTTCTTTTCGATATAAAATAAAAAGCATTAATACAAAAAAAGGGGCAAAAACACGGGCTGTGTTATAAGTCCACACCGAAAGGCTCAAAAGTAAAGCGCTCAAATAGAAATTTCTTAGCTTACCGTCCAATGACTTAAAGAAAAAAAGCGCTCCCCCGAGAATCAATGAATTTGCGAAATTGGCCTCCAAAGCTGGCCGGGAAAGAACTACTGTCCATGGCTCAAGTGCATACAAAAAAGCCGCAAGTATGCCAAGAAACCGGTCTTTGGTTAGTTTATTTACTAAAAGGTAAAACAAAAAAATGGCTATTATACCAGAAATTACCGAGGGCAAACGCACAGCCCAAGCATTAAGGCCAAAGGCCCAGACAAACGGCACGGTTGTATAAATATAAACGGGCAGCTTATAATCCCCATAAGCTCTGAAAATCAAAGGCCAGCTTTTGCCCCACTCGTCCTGGCCGGTTTTGAGAATTGCATAAGCATTGTAGCCATGGCTCACCTCATCCCAATTTAGTGAAGGTGGATTTTGCGGGAGATTTACAAACCTCACCACAGTGCCTGCAAGCAAAATCACAATTAAAACATGCCTTTTAGTAATTAATTTCATTGCTGTGCAAATGGCCTAGTATTGGGATTAACCACCCAAAAGGCATCCGTTAGATCAGGATATTTAATTTTTGCAACAACAAAAGCCTTAGCGGGAAACTCCTCGGGCCGACCGACCAATAAAACATCTGAAAAAGATGAGTATTTTTCATAATTCATGCCAGTAAAAACATATTTGCCAAGTGTATAGCTGGGCATCTGGTCTACCCAATTGAAGCCCATTTCGCGGTAATGCCAATTTTTTGTGGCATTTTGGTATTTGACAGGATTCATCTGGGAGTAAAAAGCATAAAAAATGTGGGGCTCGGATAGAGACTTAGAAACAATAATTTGCTCATACATTGCTTCTTGGGAACTTAAATAAGAAAAGAGCTCGCGGGTGCCATACACCATATCCTGGGATTGTTCATACTTTTGCTGGATAAAATATTTCTCTGCAAAATAAAGCATCGATAACAAATAAGCAGCAAGTATGGCTTTTATAAAAATAGTTTTTCTTTTTTCCCTTAAAATCTCATAAATATTTTCCCAACCCAAGGCCAAAAATATGGATAGTGCCGGAAGCATGATAGCGGCGCGGTTAGCCGCGTAGCCTGGCCCGCGCGAAAGTGCTGCAGGCACAGGCGCCAACAAGAGCCAGCAGATAAGCCAGGAGTTATGCTTTATTTTTCGGGCATTTATAAAAAAGCCGAAAATAAAAACTAGCTCCAATAAATGAAGCACTCCTAACCCCGGCAGCATGCCATATGTTCCCTCGGCCGCTCCCTGGGAAAACCAGAATTGAGGAGAAAAATACTGCAAATATTGATCTAAAAATGTCTTGCATACGACTAAAAAACGATTATTAAATATCCGCGCCAAGACGGGCGGTAAGCCCGAGAGTAAAGCATTGAATCTAGCTTCAGCCGGAGGATTGGCATCCAAAATGGTGCTTGTGGCCAAGCGCTCATTGGCTCCCACAAACATACTTACAAACATCAGACTTAAAAATGCAGAAAAACAAAAAACAAAAATGTATAAATTTTTGTCTTTCAAATCTTGCCGATTTATTAGATTAAACTGATAAATCATAAGTAGACCCACTATAAATGGGGTAACAAATCTGGCCGCGTGATAGCTAAACAGATTAAGACCAAAAAACAAGGCAGCCAACAAGGCTTCTTTTCGGGAGTTTTTTATATTTAAAAAAAAATAAATACCACCGGTAAGAAAAAAAGTGGTCAGCGTTGCTTCAAAAGCGCCTCTACTTAAGGCGATGTGCCAAGGAGAAACCGCAAGTACAAACGCCGACATCAAAGCCAGT
The DNA here is from genome assembly GCA_964607795.1 of uncultured Gammaproteobacteria bacterium. GTDB lineage: Bacteria > Patescibacteriota > Microgenomatia > UBA8517 > UBA8517 > DYGT01. Next base: position 10,062 of record CAZSLA010000020.1, on the reverse strand, counting down.
CTTAGATTTTTAAATGCCCGCCTAGTCAATAAATAAGTTAGGTAAACCGCACCCACGCCTAGCAAGGCATTCGGAAGCCGGACAGCAAACTCACTCAAGCCAAATATGGCCACGCTTGGCACAACAAGATATGCCAAAAGCGGCATTTTGCCATCACCAAAAGACTGTAAAACCAAAGGCAATTTGTTCCCCCACTGATCGGCCCCAGTTTTTAAAAGGCTAAAAGCATCATAACCAAAGCTGGCCTCATCCGGGGTATAGCCCGCAGGGTGAGAACTTAAAAAGCCAAGCCTCAAAAATGAGGCTAAGATAAGTATCAGAGCGAGGTACTTGACGTGCATCTTTTTATTATAGCTAAATTGTGTATACCATATCATTTGGCCTTGGGAAAATACTCACAATAAAAAAAAATAAAGCAAAAAATCTGTATGATTGCAATAATACTCATGAAATTGGAATTTAAATATATATTCTCCCATGGCTTGAAATTGGGAACCCAGAAAAGGTGGTACAAATTTAGTAAGTGGGCTAGGGAAAGCAGTGATATGGCTGGCCATATTCTTGGCCTTAAAGCAAATACAATCGTGATCATAGGAAAAAATGGATATAAGTAGCGCTCGTGAATCCTGGTCATAAATAAAAAGGTGATGAGAGCTGAAAGGGAAAGGGCATAAAAAACGGTTTCTGCTTTTAACTTTTTAAGACGCGTCAAAAGGGGTAGAATCAAACCCAAGGAAAGCAGATAACCAAGGATGCGCGCGGGAAGCCCAAGAAATCTTATGGAATCATACGTTTCAGTTGGGTCCACAAGCCACCAGAAATTAAAGGCATTGGCAGTCAAAAAGCCTATTTCTCCAGGTAAAATGCGCTCGTTATAAAGCTTAAAAAGCCACACAAACAAATCCAAATCCGGATGAAACCAGATGGCAACAATTATTATGGTTGCCAAAGATGTAAAACCAGCCTTTAGCCAACTTGTTAATTTATACTTCTGTCTTATGGCAACAAATACTAAAATCGGAGCGAAAATGGCCAATGAGCCTTTGAATAATATGGACAAAGTAAGAAACACCAGGCTTTTGACTAAATGCTTGTTTAAAAGATTCACAACACCAAGAAAGCCCAAAAGATTAACCAACGCGTCCGTCTGCCCCCAGACCGCCGAGTTGTACCAGACGACCGGATTAAGCAGCCACAAAGCTAGAGCAGGAATTGCCATTTTACTTGCATGTTTTTTAACAAAACCATAAATAACCATGCCGATTGCAAAATCCGCCGCAATCGAAGGTAATTTCACCAAAAAAGTCATGCCACGCTCTTCCCAAAACCAGATAAAAGCCGAGGGAAATGTGGCAATGGCTGTATTTAAGCTGCGGCTTAGGTCATACACCCACTCCCACAAAGCCCGGATGAAAACAAACAAAAGAATATACAAAGGAGGCTGGTTGGGGGCCGAAAAAGACCAAATATCATATTCATAAAAACCGTTTAAGCCGCGTACAAACCCCATGGTCCCCCAAGAAATATTGTTATTAAGGTCCCCATGGTAACCCCAAAAAATAGCCCAAAGGCGAAGCACAAGCCCCAGAATTAATAAAAATAAAATCTTTTTCTTCATTGCCGAGCTTCACCCGTTAGCAAATAAAATACCGGCTCGCCCGAAGGGTAGGCAACTGAATAGACAAGTTTCAGGCCAAACGGGGTCCGGCCGGGCTCTAAAATCAAATTCATGGGAACTTCTTTGGCAGTGGCCAGATACAAAGTTTTACTATCTATTACACCGGACCAGCCAAAGACATCCACCTGCGGCGAGGCAAAATAAAACTTATCAATGTGGCTTGCATCCCCGTAACCCTCCAAAGGAACTACATTATTCAAGGGAAAATTTTCCTGCCAAGGCCGCGGGGGATACTGATACCAGCCAGCAAAAAAGATCCACGGGGGTTCATTGGCAACTGAAATCACAACTTTGTCATACTCACCCTCGTGCTCCTTGATATAAGAAACCGCCTCTTTAAAGCCGCTGTGCCACCAACGCTCGGAGTGCCAAGGATAATGAATCCAGTAGTTGTGCTGGTATAAAACAAAGCAGAGTACAAACAAAAGGCCATAGACCAAGCTAAAGCCAAGCCTAGGGAGCCGCGACAAGCGAAGATATACTTCATAAAGTCCCCACGCCATAAGAATTATTAATGGTGGAAGCATCAAAATTAGCCTGGTTGCATGGTTGCCGCCGTCACGGGTAATGGCAGATGGAATCGCAGCCGTTAAAATCCAGTACAAAATCAACCATTTTTTACGCCTTGACACTTTGCCTGAGAAATAAAAAACAATACCCAGAAATAAAGCCACTGATTCTACAACATAAAATTGGCCCATACCTTCGGGAGAATGTCTGAGGTTCGGGTCTCCCTCATAAAACAAAAAGTCTAGAGAAAATGCATCTAGATAATTATTAACAATTTTGTCTCCCCAGTAAGTTAGTTTGTTGTGATAAAAACGGTCTAGTGGGCTTTGGGCAAATTTTCCTTCCTGTTTGTCGCGGAAAAACACATCCTGCAGTCTTTGCGCACCAACTTCATACTGGATATTTTGATCTGTAAATACACTAATATAAGAAAAGCGCTGGGCTGCGCCGCCCGCGAAAACGCTATAAGCCGTGGGCAAACCAACAATAATGAATGCCAAAACGGCCCGGAGAAGATATTTAAATTTAAGTTTCAGAAGCTCCCCTCTCCATGTCAGAAGCAAAAAGGCTAGTATTATCAGGGTATAAAGCTTGGCCGAGCTGTAAATCCAGGGCATAAGCCCCAAAGCCACAGCCGACAGCCACAACCACTTACCGTTTTTAAGGCCTTTAAAAAATAAATGCAAGCCCAGAATGAAAAAGAACAAAAGCTCTGTCACCTCAAAAGCCGCGCGGCTATACTGAATGTGCCAGGGAGAAAAGGCCATTATCCCGGCAGCCAAAAGTGCCAAGCGCTCGTCTTTATATAAACCACGCACAAAGACATACAGCATCCAAACTCCCAAAATGCCAAAAATGGCCGCGGGCAGTCGCACACCCCAGGGACTTATACCAAAAATAGCTACACTCGGAATTGCCGAATACAAATAAAGAGGTGTCCTCCACTCAGCCAGAGAATGAAAATGAAAAGGTAGGAAATTGCCGTAATAATCGCGGCCTGTTTTTAAGATTGAATACGCGTGATAGCCCACATCAAGCTCGTCACCGAAAAGAGAAATCGGAACTTTATCAAGGGCCACCAATCGCAAAAGCACGGCAATCGCTATAATCCCCAGCAAAAACCATCTGCTTCTTTTTTGCATATAAAAATTGTATCACTAAACTTGGCCGCTAAATTTGGCAAAAACAGCCTCATCCGAAACTTTGCTTTGCTTGGCCTCAAGCTTACGTTTCTTTAAAACCAAGCCTCTTTTTTGCCAGGCCTTATGAACAATGCGTGCGTAGCCCGGGTGCCTGAGAACCCGCCTTAAGAGCGCGCGAATGTGCTTGCGGAAAAGTCGCTTGCTGGTAATATTTCTCCAAATTAGCAAAAGCTCATTTCGCTCTTTGATTTGATTTATATATTTAAGCTGGAAGTGGTTCGGGTTAATAGAGGCTTCGTGCTCGTGAATAACCCGAGCTTTGGGCTCCCAGATAAGTTCATAGCCCCGTTTATGCGCCCTGTACCCCAGATCCACATCTTCCCAATAAAACGGGCTTAAAAGCTCCTCATCCAGGCCTTTGAGTTCCATCCAAAGCTTGCGGCGAAAAACCCCACTTCCGCCGCTCACCCAAAAAGTCTGGTGAGGTTGATCGGTGATTTTACCCGGGGCGTGGCGAATATATCCGTTTATAAAACTTGCCAACCCCCAGCTCCCACCTTTTTCGTGAAACCCCACAGCAAACACTTTTTTATTTTTAAAATGAGGCAGAGCCGCTACTAAAAAATTTTTACTGGGCAAAACATCGGTATTTAATAAGCACACCAGATCCCCTTTGGCCATACGCACACCGTGATTTACACTGTAGCTAAAGCCACGGTTTTTAGTTTGCTTGATCAAGCGGACTTCTTGTTTGAAACTCTTTTGCAGATAATTAACCGAGCCGTCGGTGGAATAATCATCAACTATGATTATTTCTAAAATCTTATTTTTCTTAAATTCTTTAGCTGCTAAAACAGACGGCAGATTCTTTGCCAGCAAATGTTTGCCGTTCCAATTAGGAATGACGACGCTTACTTTCATTTAAGTTTTCTAATTTTAACAAGGTTCAACATCCCCCAGGCAAATTTGCTATCTGCTTCAACTGTAAAACCGACTTTTGTTGCAAATTTACTCAACCTATTATTTTTATCAAAAGACTGGACATGGCAATCGTTCCAGATTTTTGCCCACCAAAAATTGGTCAAAAACCACCAAATAATACTAAAAAGCACACTATCCGTCGGCACCAAAATAATAGCATAACCGTCTTTTTTTAAAACCCGCTTGATTTCTTTAAGCACGGTTTTGGGGTCGTGCACGTGCTCCATCACTTCCAAAGCAAAAACAGCATCAAAAGTTTGCGCACGAAATGGCAGCTTGTGGGCATCTGCCTGTTTGAATTCCATTTTTTTGGTCCGCCAGTGCTTGTTAGCCCATTCTACTGATGTTTGCAAAACGTCGATGCCGATGAGCTTTTCCGCCTTTGTCTTTTCCAAAATCTCCCGGCTAAAGATGCCGTCCGCGCTTCCGATATCAAGGACTATTTTGGCGGGCTCGATCTTTTTTTTAACTTCTTTAAAGCGCTTTCTGTGCCAAAAACGTTGAAACAAATTTCTTCTTATGGATTGAAAATACCAATCCGGCGGGACATTTTTATGCAGTGCGGCCGATTCTTTCAAACTATTCATGGGTTAATTTCCTTTTCTGGACAACGATTTCTCCAAAGGCTCTTTCGTCTATTAAATCGGAAAGGCTTTCTTCAGAAGCAATTGTGTCGTTGATAAATTTGCTGGGAATGCCCGCGGAAGGCTCAAGAATTAAGAAACTAAGATCTGATTTAACTTCACCAGATAGGTTATTGCCCGGCCTTCCCACCTGGTCCCGTCCTCTCCAGGATGGCAAATAGCCGTATTTATCCATTCCATACCAGTTATATAAATATGACCAAACAGTGTTGACCCACAAGGGGGAAGTGACTGTATTAATGGCAAAATTACCTTGTGCTTCAGTATAAGTATAGTCAATTGCCGCAAGCTCTCTAGTCAAAAGCATGTCCGTCTGAATAGCAAAAATAGTTGAGCCGTTTTTATTTTCGCGCATAATCATAGACAAATTGGCAATAACTATTAAACTCACCAAAATAAAAACCCCGACTTTTTTACCGTACTGCCACATGCCCCCAAGTATAATACCCAGCAAAACCGCAACTGCCGGCCCGATGCCAACAAGCAAAAACGGCGTGCTTGTGCCACCAACAGAAACCACGCTTAAATGGCTTAAAAGCCAAGTTGCTAGAAACGGTTGCCAGGCAATGGCCTTGCGGTCCTTAGCTTTGTGCCAGCTACTTAAACTAATTGCCAAGAGCACAAATACAAAAAAGGCCCCATAACCGACATTGCCGGGATAGGTGGAATAGGCAAACACACGACCGATCTGATTTAAAAACAAAAGCAAATAATCACCGAAACTTTTGGCCATGCGGATGGATCCTTCGGTATTTACCAGGCTTGTCAAACCACCAAGCCCTTGAAAACCAAACTTGATTTCCGTCAAAATCATCGTACTTACGGATAAAAGGCCCACAAAAATAAACTGAATAACTTCACTTTTGCTAATTTTCTTTCGGGCTAGCCAAAGCCACAAGCAAAGGGGCACAGTGTGATAAAGCAAAAACACCTCAGCCTGCACCGAAAACCCCAGCCCTATTGCAGTTACAACAGGCATATATTTGTATTTTTTAGTTATCCAAAGCCACAGGCCTAAATAAAAAATGGGCACGGTTACAATGGCAATTGTCGGATTACTGAGCCAGGTAGCGTATTGCGTGGCCTCAAAAGAAACGGCATAAAAAAGCCCAGCAAGTGCTGCCGCTCCCCATTTTTTTGTCATAAAAAAGGCAAGGGCCGAAACCGCAATAACTCCAAGAAGGGCATTAAAAAAAGCAAGCCAATAAGCCGCAGCTACAGGGTTGTTTGATACAAGATATGGAGGGACTAAAAAATAATAATACAAAACGCCATGATATAGCCCCGAAGCGGAAGCGGGTGGGCCCAAAATTTTGAGATCTCCGGCAATAATTTCTTTGACCACATAGGCATCACGCGCCTGGTCATAGCCAAAAGTCAGTACATTTTGGGGCAAAAACATCACCCGCAAAAATATTGCTAAAGCAAAAATGACGGGAAAAAAAATAAATTTACCTCTCATTCCAAACAAGTATAGCAGACCTAATTAAAGTTGTTAGGACAAAAAATCCAGAAAATATGCTTAAAAATATGGCATACTTGAACGATTCGGGATAATAGTATAAAGATAATATATGCCTTCCCTCGGGAACTGCCACACCTTGAAAGACATAGTTTGCATCAAAAATCTCTACATCCGCGCCGTCGAGTTTGGCTCGCCAGCCAGGATAGTTAGCATTTGAAATAACTAAAATACCAGGACTATTTGTATCAATTGCTATCACACTATTTTGTGGCCCATATTCTCTGAAATCTACATGATAGTTAGTATCTTTTCCGGGTTGTATAGGTGGATGTTTTTCAATAACCGCCTGTTTACCCATTTCAAAATCTCTACTAAGAAGCACATCAAAAGCGTCCAACCCTTTGGTAATTTGCCAGTCATATACCATATAAGCTCTGGGGAGCGCATCAATTGCTTCAAAAACTACAACACTTTTGTCTTCAAATACCGGGTTAAATCGCTCGGACGAAAATCTTTCTGGTAACTCACCTTCAGGGTCTGGTTCTCCCTGGCTGTTCTTTTTTAACGCCAGATAATACTTAGTATTTGCCAAAGCAAGAAGCGGACTTGTGTCATTATCGATTATGCCGTACCTGCCAGCAGGATTTGCGTTTTTAGAATTGTTGTTAAGTGCCGCTATAAAGCGAGAGGCTTTCTCCGGTCGCATAGTTTCATAACCGCCTAATGTTTCCAACCCATATGACATGTGTAAATTTACGGGTATTGAGTCTCCCAAACTTACACGAAATGGTGGCTTTTGGTTTTTTAAAAATTCTATTACCGGTGTCGTTGGGAATATAAAATTGCGCGGAGCAAAAGAAGTGAATTTCCATCCAAAACGAAACAGTTCAAAGATTGCCAATACAAAAACTATAAAAATTCCAAAAAGGTTAAATTTTTTTAATTTTTTTGTAATAAAAAGCACTAATAAAGATAACACCAAAATCCCCCATGGAAACACCAAATTTCTCATACCCACAATATAATCTATGTTATTGTTGTTTGTTTTGTATAAATAGAAGCTAATTAAACAATAAACTCCCAAGATTATTCCCGTAAATAAACCTGCCAAAAAGGTTTTAATTTTTTTTTCTTCTTTTATATAAGCATCTACTCCATACGCACAAAGCATTGACACAGCCAAATTTAATAATACTAAGCCGCGGTGTGCCGAAGACGAACGCATTCCAACTAAATTGTGCTTCCACATAAATACCGATATCGGTGTGGGATAAACCAAAATAAAAGTAACAATAAGCAAAATTACTGAGTAATTAACATACTTTTTCCTCTTGCTCCACGTAAGCAAAGCATAAAAAGCAAACATAAACGCAATTACTCCGGAAAAACCCGTATTGCTGGTATAATCCTGTGGCCCCCAATAATTTCCTGTCGCATGGTTTCCAAAAAAATCAGGAGCGATAAAAGTTATTGTTTTTACAAACGGTAAAAACGCCCATTCAAAAGGGTGTGGTTCGGCTGTCCATTGAGAAAGGCCCAATAATTCCATACTCGGTAAAAGCTGAATTGCAGATAAACCTAAACCCAATAAAAAATAAAACCCGAGCTTAACTGTTTTATAAATAAAATCAGTACTTTTCCTGCAATATAAAAACCACAACAATAAACTAGCAACTGCCGTATAAATAACAGTTTGTGGATATCCGGAAAAAATTTGCAAACAAAAAACAATAGACAAACCCAACCCGCTAAATTTGCTTCTCCCGTTTATTATTTTATCTTCAAAATATAAAATCAATGGTATATAAGACGCGCCCAAAGCATGACCATTCCACCCGGACCAGATCATATTAAATCCCGAAAATGCATAAACTATTCCACCAAAAACGCTTGCAATTTTTGACGCATTCCAGTGCCGAAGGAGGATATATGTAAACAAGGCTGCTAAATAATGTTGAGCAATAATTTGTATTGTCCAGGCATCCAAAACGTTAAATATAAAATAAAATATTGCTGTAGGTGAAAACGGTGCAGATTGGAAATTTGCTAAAAGCGGTGTGCCTCCCAATATATAAGGATTCCATAAAGGCCAAACCCCTTGCTTTAATAGTTCTACAGCAAATGTTTGCATTGGAAAAATAAAAGAAGGTATATCTGCAAGAATCGGGTTTTTAACAGGTACGCCGGCTTCAAATCCCCATTTATAATCAAGCCAAGGATAATAAATACCGACAACAAAATCCCCCGGAAAAGGGATCAGCCCTAAAAATACTTTCCTAAAAAACAATAATACAACCAACAAAAGCACCCAAACCGGCCAATGTTTTTTACAAAAGTGAATGAATTTCCTGGAAAAACCTTGCATACGAGTAAACTTTGCTTTTTTCCTGAGCCTGTTTGGCCACGTCCTGAAGCATTTTGGTATTAGCAACAAGCCTCATAGTCTTGTCTTTGAGCCCGGACTTAGTATTCCACAAAAAGCCATTTTGCCCGTCGTCCACAATTTCTTTTTGCCCGCCCGCGGCGTAAACAATCGGCACAGCTTTTGCCGCCATAGCCTCCACAGTGCTAATACCAAAGTGCTCCACTAGCTCCGGGTATTTTTCTTCATCAACGCCGTACCCACTTGCCGACCAGAAAACTTTTGCCTTTCCATATAAGTCTTGTAAAGCAGCAAAATCCGGGCTTTCAACAATTGAGATGGGGTAGCCTTCCAAGCTTTGCCGCAACCTGGGAACTATATCAGAAGCACCCACCTCTGTCCCACCGGCAAGCACCAATTTCCAGTCTGCAAGTCCCGAGTCATAAACCTTCTTAAAAACTTCTAGCAAATGTTCCTGTCCTTTAGCCTGCTTGAGAGAAGAAAACCGCCCAACATATAAAATCATATTTTCTTTTTTCTTGGCTTTAAACTTATTGATATCTACGGGTGGGTAAAATACTACACTATTTACTCCGTATTCCTGGTCAATAATTTTTTTGGTAAATTGGGAATTGCAAATCACTTTAGCGATGCGAAAAAATTTCATTTTATTGATCAAGGTTTTGCCGCCAACTTTTCTAAAAGGTACCTGAAAATGAAGCCAATTTTTTCTTGCCCGTAGCAGCGGGACACTGCCGTCGCTTACCCAAAAGCAAACATCGTAGCCGTCGCCCCTTTTAATGTCCGCTATAACCTGTGTATCTTTTAAATCAATGCAAAACCTCGCCTCCAGCTTTGCCAAAATAGCCTTGTCTTCCCATTCCAAATGCACTTTGTAATCCGCCTGCAAAAGTGCCTGGGCAACTGCCAAGGTGTAGCGTTCCCCCCCGCCCATGGTATTTAAATAAGGATTGTAGATGGCTGCTTTCATGTTTTCATTTGTCTTTCCCAAAGCTTGGCGTAGCTTGTGAAGCGGCTAAATACTTGATAAATTGCGTACATCATCCCCTCTGCTCCATCCAGAAATGCCGCCTGCCGGATCATGCGCAGCCAAAATTCTCTGGCCATTGCCGAAACAAAGCGCCCAACTGTCATTTTGGGATGATCGGCTTTGAACATAAGCTCGGCTTCAATTTCACTCCCCTCGTTTGTTTTGGCAACCATTTCCGCTAACGTTTCGTGCTTGATATGAAGAATGCTTTCTTTTAGGTGCCCCAGTT
>CAZSLA010000019.1:0-18084 GCA_964607795.1 uncultured Gammaproteobacteria bacterium | reverse complement strand
AATGGAATAGAGAAATGCCTCATAATCCCTCGGAATCTTGTCAATCTTCTGCAACGGACAAGAATTAGATTTGTATTTGCGGACCGAGTTGAAGCTTACAGCTTCTTGTTTTTCTCGGTCAGCATCTGAATTCTGCTTATTACAAAGGCATAGTAGTTAGAAAACAGGTTATTGTTTAGCACATTAAAAATTATCTGCCCAAAACAGCCTGAGAGCGGCAAATTAGTTATTAGTCAATAGTAATTAGTAGCTAGCTTGCCGTTTTCAGGCCGGCAGAGCAACAAGGCTCTGCTGTAGTTTCCCTAGGAGGGAAACTATGAATATTCACCAATTTCGGTTTTGCGGTGTCTGTGGCCAAACAGACACCGACGCATGGGGAAAGTGCGTGCATTGCGGTGCACCCTTCCCTGAGGAGTTCACCGAACTGGTGAACTGCACCACGCACGAGCTCGTCGTCTACGACGAGCAGGGCGGGGAAGTTTTGGCTCGGCTCGCCTTCAGCGGGACCGTCGCCCGCTGCGACGTCGTGAGCCGCAAGGTAGGCCAAGTAGTTGGCGTGCCGACCTTCGACACGCAGTTCGGCGAGGTCCGGGGCCTGCCGGATCCTGAGGAAGGGAAAATGTATGTCGTTTCCCTTCCGGTCCGTCAGGCGCTGCCCGAGCGGCACGATCTCGCCTCACCCGGCGAGCTGATCCGCGATGAAGCGGGTCGCCCAGTCGGGTGCAAGGGCTTGAACGTGAACAAGTAGCGTTCACGCCCTTTTGAAAACTGAATTCGGTTGATGGCAAACCGGTTGATTGCTTTGATTTTTCGCGCAATCAACAAAAACCATCAAAAAAAGAAAGCCCGGCTGGAACTGGGCTTTCGCATAAGTCTTGTTTTGGGGAAGGACGAAGTCCTGTCTTTGATTTCTGTTCTTCCCCAGTTGATTTTATCAGATTGGCTTACTTGAAGTGAATCTAGAACTAGGTTTACCTCAAGTCAGACAATTTGGTCTGACTTTTGTTCTTTTCATATGCCCCGGAAAAGTAGGGGCAGAGCCTGGAGGCTCTGAGATGACGAAGTTTTTTGTTTGGCTTCTGGTGCTGCTGGAAGCCAAAGTGTATGGCGGCGTTCCCGACCGCCTCCCGCACCCCTGCGGGGGGACTCTCTGGAACGGGAGGTTCCAGACAAGGGTGCTGCGCTACGATGCGCGCACCCGGTCCTCCTGGTGGGAGGACGTCGGGGACTTTAATACCGAGTCGACGGCCCGCCAAGCCGTCGAGAGGAAACTCGACGACGTTTGGCCTGGTTGGGAGACCAACCGTTTCGGCCAATACGTCCGTGGCTCGTCGCTGATAGAACCTGTGGTAGCCATGATTGATTGGCTACCAGATAGGTTTGGTGACGATTTAGTCGGACGCCAGGTCTATCTCCTTTTTATGGGAGACCAGACCGGTCTCGCCAAGGTCGTATTTTTCGACAGCTCGACCGAGATAGTGACGGTCGAGACAAGGTTGGGCCAGAGGTTTTCGCTCTCTGTGGAGAGCGGAAGCATCCTCTGGTGGGGATTTTAGTTAGGTTTTGTTTGTTAGGGGGCCATCGAGTTTTGCTCGATGAAGACGGATTTGTCTTTGTCTGTCTTTTGCCCCCTACGCATTTTTTGTCTTACTTGATTTGAGCCTAAAAAATTTATCCCAGTTCAAGTCAGACAATTAAGTCTGATGGATTATTCGCACTTTATGGCCAAAAGGAGGTTCCCATGGCCAAAACTTGAGAAGAAATCGTAGGGAAATATCAAGAGGCTGCCGCGCAGTCTCTTGGGTCGGGCCAATACTATGGCCTTGAAGATACCGGCTACACCTATAGGGCTTTGGCCGACACCGAGCTGAAAATCGCGCGTTTGAGCGCGATTATGGAGGAGGCGGCTTTGTCCTTCCCCGGCTTAATTGAGTTCATAATACTGGTTGTGGATTCTGAAAGCCTTGCACCTTTACAGCTTAAGAAGTTTTACTGTTTCAGCCGGAGTAGTGATTTTTAGCTCAAAAATTTCCTCTAGGGCGGCAAGATCAAAATTTTTAATATTACCTGTTATAAAGTACTGGCAGTTTGCACCCACCGCACTGGCAAGAGTTTTTTGGTCTTTTTGGTCAACAGCGGAGGCAATTTTAGGGTCAATTATTTTACTATCCAAAACAACCTCTGGGGGTGCTGCCCTAAAAAATTTTTCAAAGGCGGGCATAGCAGCGGGGATTTTATTTTTTGAGTTTGTGACTATTTCAGTAAGGACTGCTTGCGAAATAACAAGCTCAAGCTGGCCGTTTATATGGGCCTTGATTATTTTTTGCAGTTCAGAAAAAGCATCCAAGGCAACCCTTTTTTGGGGAACAAGAACTATTTTCCCTAGGTCAACATAGCCGGCCAAACTATCACCTATATCCAGATCTAGTTTGTCCAAAAGCTCTTGAGGAAGCGTGGCTTGTCTTTTTTGCCTGATATCGATTTTAAGCATTTGCATAATTTTCCTCCGTCTTACGTAAGAGATCAGACAAAAGAAACAAAGTCAATGGTGTAACGATCTGAATTCTGCCCACTTTTATTTTAAAGCAGGTAGATAGTGCAGCTTTAGTTTTTTAGTGTTATCCCTCCAGGGGAGGGTGGTATGTGGAGCAGGTATACCTCCTTCCATCTGGGTGGGTAACAAAACAATTGACACAGTAATACTGGCTGTGTTAGTATTACTTTATGGAATTTATTACCACTATTACTCAAAAAGGCCAGATCACTATTCCGAAGCAAATTAGAGATGAAATTGGCCTGACTCCCAGATCCAAGGTAAAAGTGCAAAAAAAAGGCAACTCGGTTTCGGTATTACCACATAAAGATATCACTTTTCTTGGGGGAGTGTTTCGCTCCAAAGCTTTAAAAAATAAAGCTATAAACGACCTTCTGGATCTGGAAGAAAAAGTAATTGAGAAAGGTATGCTTGGGTGAGTGAAATATTTCTTGATACCAATGTAATCCTTAGATATTTACTTAAAGACAATAAGTATTATTATCGTCAGGCAAAGGCGCTTTTTTTAAACGCCAGGAGTAAAAGACAGACAATTAGGCTAATTCCGCAGGTTGTTTTTGAAGTGGTGTTTGTTTTGGAAAAGCTTTATAAAATTGACAGAACAGATATTGCGGATAATTTAAAAGTGTTGTTGGCTGAAACTTATATCAAGACAACCAGCAAAAAGGAGCTTCTTTGCGCATTGGATTTTTATGCTTCAGACAAAAGTTTAAGTTTGGTAGATATTTATTTGAGCTGTCTTACCAGCGGAGCCCGAGGAGAGCTTGTTACTTTTGACCAAAAGCTGGAAAAGTTTCATAAGAAAAATATAAAAACAACCCCTTGACAAGTAAAAGTTTCTTTTTTAAAATTATTTTTGATTAAGCACTTGACAGATTTGAGTGCTAACATATAATACTAAATACACAACACATGGTAAACAAAAAAACCATAAAGATAAAGCTTCAGCCCACGGCGGGCTATCTACTGGTGGAGCCCTTTGAAGCCGAAAGCAAGACAGAATCTGGAATTTATTTGCCCGATTCCCACGAAGGCGAAAAACCGCAAAAGGGCAAAGTCTTGGCAGTTGGCCCGGATGAAATTACAGATAAGGGTCTTAAAAGAACTTCTCCGGCAAAAATTGGTGATTTAGTTATTTACAAAAAATGGGGCGGTAGTGAGGTAAAGATTGACGGACGCGAATATTTATTTTCTAAATTTGACGATATCTTAGCTATTGAAAAGAGCTAAGATATCTGTTATTTTTGATATTTATTAAATGGCAAAACAATTACAATTTTCAGACGAAGCAAGAAAGTCTTTACTAACGGGTATAGATACCGTTGCCAAAGCGGTTGTTACCACTTTGGGCCCGAAGGGTAGAAACGTGGCTTTGGATAAAAAATGGGGTTCGCCAAATATTGTCCATGACGGCGTGTCCGTGGCTAAGGAAATTGAACTTAAGGACCCGTTTGAAAACATGGGTGCCCAGATTGTCAAAGAAGCCGCGAGCAAAACCAACGACGCTGCGGGCGACGGCACAACCACTTCAACCCTTTTGGCTCGGGAAATGGCCAAATCTGGGCTTAAAAATGTAACCGCTGGTGCCAATCCCATGATTGTCAAGCGCGGCATGGAAAAGGCTGTTGAGGCTGCAATTGCCGAGCTTAAAGCTTTTGCCAAGCCCATCAAAGAAAAGCAAGAAATTGAGCAGGTGGCCACGGTAAGCGCCGGAAGCGCGGCCATCGGCAAACAAATTGCCGAAGCTTTGGATAAGGTAGGCCGCGACGGCGTGGTGACGGTTGAGGAAGGCCGGGGCCTGCAAATAGAAATTGAATACAAGGAAGGCATGGAGTTTGACCGTGGCTATGCAAGCGCCTATTTTGTCACCAACCCCGAGCGTATGGAGGCCGAGATTGAAAATGCCTATATCTTGCTTACAGACAAAAAAATCAGCTCGATTCAGGACCTCCTTCCTTTTTTGGAAAAATTTGTGAAGGTAAGTAAGAATTTGGTGCTTATCGCCGACGACATTGAAGGCGAAGCCTTAGCAACTTTGGTGGTTAATAAGCTTCGTGGCACCTTTAATGTTTTGGCCATCAAGGCTCCTGGCTTTGGGGATAGGAGGAAAGAAATGCTTGAGGATATTGCTACTTTGACCGGAGGAACAGTCATTTCTGAAGACACGGGCCGCACTTTTGAGTCAGTGGAAGTAATGGATCTGGGGCAGGCGGACAAAGTTTGGTGCGACAAAGACAACACCAGAATTATCGGCGGCGCCGGCAGGCCCGGGGATATTAAAGCCAGGATTGCCCAGATTAAAACTCAGATTGAAGCAACAGACAGCGACTTTGACCGCGAAAAACTGGAGGAACGCCTGGCCAAGCTTGCGGGCGGGGTAGCACAAATTAATGTGGGTGCCGCAACCGAGGTTGAACTCAACGAGAAAAAAGAGCGTGTCAAAGACGCGGTTGGCGCTACCAAGGCCGCAATTGAAGAAGGCATTGTTCCCGGGGGTGGCATTGCCTTTTTAAAGGCCAGGCAAGCGCTTTCCAAGCTGACAAGCGAGGTCAAAGACGAGCAAATTGGTATCGAGATTGTCACTGCCGCTTTAGAGGAGCCTACGCGCTGGCTGGTGAAAAACGCGGGCGAGGACGACGGCTATATTCTGCGCAAGATCGAGGATCATAAAGACCCTGACTTTGGCTATAATGTGCTCACTAACCAGTTTGGCTCAATGTATAAATTCGGCATTTTGGACCCCGTAAAGGTTACGCGTTCGGCTTTGCAAAATGCAGCCTCAGTGGCGATGATGGTTTTATCCACGGAAGCTTTGGTCACCGACATTCCCGAGGCAGAAAAGCCAGCCCCGGATATGGGCGGCGGTATGCCTGGCATGGGCGGCCTTTAAACTCTCCATTGATTAATTTTATCTGTTTTTGTTAAAATGATGCATGCCTGCATGTAAGGAAAAAAGGATAAGGCCGGTTATTGAAGAAGTAACACATGCGTCCCAAGCGCCCGTGGCACCAGAGACTTCCGAGCCCCATCAAGTACAGCCCCTACCCGTCCTGGCACAAAGCCCCGAGGAGCAGGCAAAAGCCATTCTGCATGAGCCAGGAAAAACTAATTATAAATTGATTTTATTGGTAACCGTGGCTTCGGCTTTGGTGGTGGGCTTTGTAGCGGGCGGAGTTTATGTCTATTTTTCCGGGCTTTCGCAAATAGACCAAGAGCCCCCGCGGTCTACCCAGGCATTAGCCACTATTTCACCCACAGAGACTCCGGAGCCAAGCCCGGCACCACCTGCTCGGGACATAGACGTCAGTAACTATAGAGTCAGTGTTTTGAACGGCTCGGGTAAAATCGGGGCGGCGGGAAGCGCGGCAAGCTTGTTGAAAGAGGGCGGCTTTGAGGTGGCAAATATTGGCAATGCCAGTCGCTATGATTATAAGGAAACAGTGATTGAGGTAAAAGACACGGTCCCTGAGCAAGTGGTGCGCACACTCGAGAATGCATTAAGTAAGTCATACAGTGTGGAAATGGGTGAGCCGATCCCTTCCACTAGCGGTTATGATATTGTCGTTACTGTTGGGTCAAGCTAGTCTTGGGCAAAATACTTAAAGGATTAATGTTTTTGCCCTCAAAGTAAACCTCCAAATGTAAATGGTCTCCGGTTGAGCGGCCTGTGGAGCCAATTTCACCGATTTTTTCTCCGGCCGAAACTATGGCTCCTTTTTCAGCTTCGATTTTGCTTAAATGGGCATACAGGCTATGGATGCCATTTGCGTGATCGATGATAACGGCGTTGCCATAGGCATAGCGCGAATGTTGGATCTCAGTCACTTTGCCTTTCATGATGGCATATACTGGCTCGCCCGTGGTTCCGTCGTAGTCAATGCCCGGGTGGAAAAAGCTGTATCCCTGGCTGATTTTGGTGGTTGTAGTAGGCCTGTGGGTGCTTCGCTCGGTTTTGAAACTTGTCAGCTCCAGGCTAATGACCGAGGCTTCAGTGTCCGCAGGAAATTGGCTGGCGGTAGGTACAATTGAGCTTGCAATTAAAGCCACCGCTAAGTTGGTGCCCAATAAGCGCTTGAGCTTATTGTGCTCAAAGATATGCCTGAAAAAACGGGAAATTTTATTGCCACGCCTCATCTTCCGAAGCATGGACAAGGAAGGAATAAGCGGTTCGGTTTCTGGTTTTATCCGTGGCTTGACCAAGGCTATATCTAGCCTGTGGCCGCCCATAAAACTAATGGATAGCTTACTCATAGTGCCTCGCGCGAAAGCCACTTGAGGCGAATAAAAAACCCGCATTTTTTGCGAGTGAGCAATTATAGGATTTAAACCCCTATTTGTCAAGCTGATTGAAGGATTGGGCTGTGAGCGGTTGAAATATAGTTTAAAAGTCGGGTAATTAGTGGTGGCAAGAAGGTCTTGAAGTTAATTTTGGCTCACAAGCTCTCAAATGTGCAATAATGATAAATAAAGGGGGTGATTGTATGAAAAAGAAAGATTGGGGTTTGCTATCCCAGATACTCATGGGCGGGGCCTTGATTTCGGTGGTTTTTTCCGGCATTGGCTATTTAAGCGGGGACATTTGGCTTGCCTCCACACAATGGCTTTTGGTGGCTGCTGTTTTATCACTTTTTGGCCTCTATACCAGGATGAATTCATGAAGCGCGGGAAAAGTGCAGTAAAAATGCAGAAAAAATACGGCAGATGCAAACCTGCCCACAGTGTGGTATACTTATAGGTATTGTAGCGGGGAACAAAGAGGCTATTTGCACCAATTGTGGGTATAAAGACCCTTGCTGCGAATAAACATGGATAAACGGATCTTAATTGCTATCCTTGCCACAATCATTTTGGGAGTGGGCTATTACATGTGGTCCAAAAATGACAACACCCCGCAAATGACTTCAGAGCCCACGTCCACGCCATCGGTGATCAACCGCATGGAAGAAGTTTTTGGCTCTTCCAAAGTGGATGATGAGGGCGACAAACTTGAGCTTGCTTGGGGCAATCAGATGGCCCTGGTGATAAGAAGCGAGGATAAAAGTCAGTTAAGCGTCCTTGCTGATTTGGATGATCCGGCTGAGGATGCCTATTACGCATGGCTTGAGAGGGCGGGTAATTACCAGATTTTGGGGCAACTTGAGGCAGCCAAAGGCGGGTTTGTGGGCGAGTTTAAGATAGACCCAGCTTGGCAAGATGCAAACCGGGTAATCATTAGCCGCGAATCTGGGCAACCAGCGGCGCCTGCCAACAGGCTTTTAGAAGGCTCTTTTTAAAACTTCATCGGTTGCGCTACAATTAGAGTAATGAAAACTGTTTTTTTATTTACCTTTGTTTTTACCTTGTTTTTAGTGGCCACTAATCCGGCCCGAGCTTCTTTGCTCAGGATCAGCCCAGAGGGAGAGCTCAGATGGAATGTTTTGGGGGTTACGGATGGAGCCCCAGAGGAGCTTGTGGTAACCCGGGCACCGCAAGAAATAAATGGCGAAGCTTACCTTGCGCTTGAGCGGGCCGATAATACGGTCCAGCTGACCGTGGTTTCCGAAGGCCGTGAAGAAAGGACAGATGTGACGGCTTGTGGCGATGAAATCCTTACTTTGGAAGCCAGACAAAAATCCCAGGAAATCCGCATTTTAAGCTCAGAGGGCAAATTCCGCATTGTCCAGAATGACGTGGCTGCCGAAACCCAGTTTCCGATTTACATTGACACAAAGGACCACAAACTTTCCGTGGATACTGATACGGGTAGGCAATACATTTTGGTTATGCCCGCCGAGGCCTTTGAGTCTGCTTTACGGGCAAATGTGCTCACGAAATTAAAAGATAGTTCGGTCATGACTTTAAGGCAAGGCAGTCAGGGTGAGGTTTTATACCAACTGGAGGGCCAAAAAATTATTTCTTTATTTAATTTGATGGAGTTGCCTGTAGATGTGTCTGCACTGATTTCTGCCTCAAGCGGAAAGATTGAAGAAGTCAGCCAGCCCGTGTGGTTCCAGTTTTTTGGTTTTTTGTTTCAGACAAAGGAGGCAGTTTAAATGGTTACAATTTATTCCACCACCACCTGTCCCTATTGCAAGATGCTCAAAGAATTTCTACAAGACCATGGCATAGGCTATACTGAAAAGCTCGTGGATGTGGATGAACTTGCGCGCGAGGAAATGGCCGCGGCTTCGGGCGGGTTTTTGGGTGTACCCTTTATGGTTATTGATACCGAAGCTGGTAGACAAACAGTTATTGGCTTTGACAAGGCAAAAATTAGTGAGTTTTTGCATCTTAATTAAATGCTATTTGTAAATTTTAAAACATACGAAAGTGGGACAGGAGAACAGGCTTTGGACATGGTCCGGCTTTTGGAAACAGTTTCCAGAGCTTTGCAGCTAAAGCTCGTGCCCGTGGTCCAGGCTTTGGACATAAGGCTTGTTGCTGGCCAAACCAGCCTGGAGGTGTGGGTGCAGGATATTGATAACATCTCCTATGGGGCCCACACGGGCCACATTTTGCCGGAAGGCGTGGTTGCCGCCGGAGCTAAAGGTGTGGCCTTAAACCATTCAGAAAACAAAGCCTTGGACTTTGAGGAGCTTGTGGGCAAACATGCACGCGCCCGTGAAGTGGGCTTAAAAACGCTTGTTTTTGCAGGGAGCATGGATGAGTTATCACAAATGATTGTCTTGAGCCCGGATTTTGTGGCTTATGAGCCGCCCGAGCTCATCGGCAGCCAGAATAAATCAGTGGTCACAGAGGAGCCGGAGATTATCAAAAACGCGGTTGAGCTGGCGCAAAGCAAGAGCCTGCCTTTGATTGTGGGGGCGGGCATCCATACCCAGGAGGACATAAAAATAAGCCTTAGTTTGGGAGCAAGCGGCTTTGCTGTTGCCTCCGGTATTATGCAGGCACAAAATCCCAGACAAGCAGTGGAGGACTTAGTCAAAGGATACATGTAAATGAAAATATTTATTGCCAGCGACCATGGGGGTTTTTACTTAAAAGAGGAACTCAAAGGCTTTTTGGTGGGTTTGGGTCACTCAGTGGAGGACATGGGCAACAAAAGCTTTGACAAAGGTGATGATTACCCGGATTATATTTTTTCCTTGGCCGAAGTCGTGGCCGCATCCAAAGGTGGCTTGGGGATTGTGATCGGCCGCTCGGGCATAGGTGAGGCAATAGCCGCCAATAAAGTGAATGGCGTTTACGCGGCCCTGTGCACTAATCTGAAAATGGCTCACAAGGCGCGCGAGCATAACAATGCTAATGTTATTTCCCTGGGCGCGGATTATGTTGGCTCTACCACGGCCAAGCGGATGGTGGATATCTTTTTAAATGCTCGTTTTTCTCAAGCCCAAAGGCACAAAAGGCGCGTAACAAAGATAAAAAAATATGAAGCTGCCCACTTTAAAAAATCTTGACGTTTCTGGCATTAATGTTTTGGTTCGTTGTGACCTGGACGTTGACCTTGACGAAAACGTGTTAAAAAACAAAAGGGTAAATGCTGCTGTTAATACCCTTCGCGCGCTTGCTGAGGCAAAAAAAATAATTATTTTCGGCCACCGCGGCCGGCCCGAGGGTAACTATCAGGAAGATCTATCGCTTTTGTCCTTGGCGCCGGTTTTATCCGAAGTTTTGGGGGAGGGCGTGGGCTTTGTGCCTTTTGCTCCCTTTTTGGAAGATTTTTCCCGCTCATTGACGCAGGAATTAAATTCCCAGTGTAAGTATCTTTTGCTGGAAAATTTGCGCTTTTGGACAGGGGAGGAAGAAAATAGCCCGGACTTTGTAAGTGTGTTTTTGGGGGCTGGGGAGGTTTATGTTAATGAAGCCTTTGCCACGAGTCACAGGACATCGGCTTCGATTGTAGGCTTGGCACAAGCCTTGAGGCCCAGAGCTTGTGTAGGGCTTAACTTTGAACAAGAAGTTAAACATTTGGATGTGGTTTTACAAAATCCCCGAAGGCCGGTTGTCTGCCTATTGTCCGGACTAAAGGCAGATAAATTAGACTATATACAAAGCCTGACAAAAATAGCCGACAAGGTGATTCTGGCCGGCCGTTTGCCGGAGTACGCGGATGGCCGGTCTTTTGGAACAAAGGTGATTGTTTCTCATTTAAATCCGGATAAAGAAGACGTAACTATTCATGCGATCGAAAGCATAGAAAGCGAGTTTGCCCAGGCGGGCACGATTGTTATGGCTGGACCCGTAGGCAAGTTTGAAGACCCTGGCCACATGCTTGGCACGAAGCGCACTTTTGAAGCGGCAGCAAATTCAAGCGCGTATAAACTAGCCGGAGGCGGAGACACCGCAACCGCTTTGGATATGCTGGGCCTGACGGACAAGTTTGACTGGCTCTCAACTGGCGGCGGGGCCATGCTTGAGTATTTAGCCAGCAAAACGCTTACCGGGCTTGAAGCTATAGTTGAGCCTTAATCGGTATTGTTGGGGCTTAACGCAATTCTAAAACCAGTCTTAATATCCGCGTCGCCAACCTTGCCAAGCGCTTCTCTTATTATAGCTCTAGGGTTTTGGGTGTGCTGTTTTGCTAGATGCAACATGCTCTGCGATGTTGGTGGCCATTTGTTGAGTAATTTCTCTGACTAGTATTTGAGACTTTTTGCTTGTCTTTGTCGATGTTGGCATAAGCAGATTGTGGGAATAAACTTCTTTATCTAGCTGCTCAAATTGATCGTTTGGTGCATTTATTACCTCTTTTATTTCGTTCAAAATACCAACAATGTGCGGATTCAAGTTATGTAGAAAAGTTTCTAAATGATCCTTAAAACTAATATTTGAAGGTGCCTGCTTTATGTCTGTAATTTTTTTGTACTACGGCTTTTAAGTGGATAATGCCTGCGTTATCTGTTCCTTGAGCTTGGCCTTCGGGTAATTTATTAATATACAGCTTTTGCTTTGGAAACTCCATCGTTCAAAGATTGCCATTCATGGGTTAAGTCAAGAATTTGGGTTTGGTTGTTCTGTTTGAGATTCTTCTTCTGGCATCTGTTGTGTGTAGCGTGGCGGAACATCATACAAGCACCACTTCATCTGACTGTTAATGTGTAGTATGCTAATTTTATGGTTAAGCTTGGTATAAACGGTTTTGGGAGGATTGGCAGATTGGCGGCGCGCATAGCCCTTACGCGCCAAGCAGGGCAGGTGCAGATTATGGCTATTAACACCAGCGGCTCCATGAATGTGGCCGGCTGGGCGCACTTGGTAAATTACGATACCACCTACCGCAAGTTTGCCAAAGAGGTCCTGGCCGAGGAAGTGAAACCAGCTAAAGAAGCCACAGACGAGGACCCCTTAATCGGCTATTTAAAAGTAAAAGGCGAGGATCTTAAAATTCCCGTTACTGCTCAAAAAAATCCGGCCAAAATCCCTTGGAGCCAGTACATGGCTGAAGTGATCATTGAATCAACTGGCGTCTTTACGACCGAGGAGGACGCCAAAAAGCACGCCCTAGGTGGAGCTAAAAGAGTAGTAATTTCGGCGCCTGCCAAAGGTGGTAATGTGGGTACTTATGTGCTGGGCGTTAATGACTACGACGGCCAGGCCATGGTGATCAATAATGCCAGTTGCACCACCAATTGCGTGGCTCCGGTTGCGGCTGTGATGCATGCCCGCTTCGGCATTGCAAAGGCCATGATGACCACGGTACATGGATATACGGACGACCAAAATTTGCAGGACAATTCTCACAAGGACATGCGCCGCGCCCGGGCGGCGGCGGAAAACATCATCCCCACCACCACCGGAGCCGCTATTGCCACCACAGAAACTATCCCCGAGCTTGCAGGGCTTTTTGACGGTATGGCCTTGCGCGTGCCGGTGTGCACGGGCTCAATTACGGATTTTACCCTTCTTTTGAAACAAGAAGCCACAGTCGAAGAAGTAAATCAGGCTTTGCGCGAAGCTTCGGAAAACCCCATCTACAAAGGCATATTGGCGGTAAGTGAGGAGCCTTTGGTCTCATCTGATATTATCGGTAGAAGCGAATCTGCCATAGTGGATCTATTAAGTACTCAAGTGGTGGCGGGCAATATGGTTAAGATTTTTGCCTGGTATGACAATGAATGGGGCTATGCCAATAGACTGGTGGAGCAAGTAATCCGCGTTGGTAATACCCTGGATATTGGTGGTGTGCCCACAGACCCGATTACTTTAGCCTTTAAAAATCAATGATTTCTTATGAAGATTGTGCCCGCGATCTTGACCAATAACCCCAGTGAATTAAAGGTCTTGTTGAATGCTTGTGAAGAGTTTTTTGAGCGGGTGCAGCTGGACATTATTGACGGAGTTTTTGCGGCCAATAAAACCATTGAGCCCTCAACTCTTGGCTACATCGAAACCAAGCTGGCTTTGGATTTTCAGCTCATGGTCAAAGAGCCCGTAAATTGGGTAGAAAAGTGTGTGCGTGCAGGGGCGGATCGGGTCATCGGCCACATTGAGTTTATGGAGGACCAGTTTGCCTTTGTGCAAAAAGTGGCCGAAGGAGGCACAGGCGTGGGCTTTGCTTTGGACCTTAATACTCCGGCTGAGAACATCCACCCCAAGCTTTTGATTAGCTTGGATGTGGTGCTTGTCATGAGCGTTAACGCCGGCTTTGGCGGTCAGGATTTTGACGAACGTGTGTATGCGAAAATAACCAAGCTCCATAAACTTAAACAGGAAAGCGGCAGTGACTTTGCAATAATTGTGGACGGCGGGGTAAAGCCCAAGTACATCAAACCTTTGACCAAGCTTGGGGTGAGTGAAGTGGTGGTGGGCAGAAGCTTGCTTAGTGGTAAGATTGAAGAAAATTTGCAACAATTTAACGACCAGCTTAAAACTTAAGCAAAGATGAGCAAAACCACCGACATAAAAAAAATTCCGCAAAAGGAAATAGGCAAACTGAAACGCAGTTTCATCAAAAATATTGCCTTTTTTGGCGATGCCAATATTCCTGCAAGTGACCCCATTTACCAGGATGCGTATGCCATTGCCTGCGATTTGGCCAAGCGGGGTTTTACGATTGTCAATGGTGGCGGGCCCGGAGTCATGAATGCATCCACCCAGGGGGCAGAGGCGGTACACGGCGAAACCCTATCCGTAACTTTTTATCCCCAGGACGCCCCGGGCTTTGAGGGCAAATATCTGGGCAATATTACGGATAAAGAAATCGTGACCAGTAATTACATTGAACGCATGTTTAAGCTTATGGAGCACGCCCACATGTTTATTATTTTCAAAGGTGGCTCAGGCACCATAAGCGAGTTTGGCACGGCCTGGGTTTTGGCCAATATTTACTACGGTCACCACAAACCGTTTATTTTATTCGGCGAGTTTTGGCTCGAGATTATTGATGCCATTAAAAAGGGCTTAAACATCGACCACACGGAAATGGCTGTGTTTGAAATTGTCACCAAGCGTGAGGAGGTGCTGCCCACCATTAAGCGCTTTGAAAAAAGGCTGGAACGTATGAAAAAGAAAAATTACCAAGACGGCCGGGCATATACCAACTAATGACAGACAATGCAAAACTTTCCCAAGTTGCTTGGGGGCTGAGGCGTGAAGTTATAAAAATGCTTGCTGAGGCTGGCTCCGGTCATACCGCGGGCCCTTTGGGTATGGCGGATATTTTTGCCTGTCTTTATTTTTCTATTCTCCATCACGACCCCAAAAATCCTGATTGGGAAGATCGTGACCGCCTAATTTTAAGTAACGGCCACATTGCCCCTATTTTGTATGCAAGCTTGAGTGCGGTTGGATATTTTCCCCCAAGTAAGCTTACGAGCCTCCGTAAATTTGGTTCCCCCCTTCAGGGCCACCCCGAGCGCGAAAGGCTTCCCGGGGTGGAAACTACCTCCGGCCCTTTGGGCTCTGGTCTGGCCCAGGCATGCGGGATAGCGGCCGCTGCCAAGCGGGACAATAAACGCTTTCGCGTCTTTTGCTTGGCAAGTGATGCCGAGCATCAGGAGGGCAACCATTGGGAAGCGGTGCTGTTTGCAGCAAAGCATAGGCTTGGCAATTTAACGCTTTTTGTTGACCGCAATAATATCCAGATAAGCGGCAAGACCGAGGATGTGATGCCGCTTGAGCCCATGCTTGCCAAGTACCAAGCCTTTGGTTGGCACGCCTTAACTATAAACGGCCACGATTATGCTCAGATTTTAAACTCGGTCAATCGGGCCAGACAAGTTTATGACAAGCCCACGGCAATTATTGCCAAAACGACCCCTGGCAAGGGTGTGAGCTTTATGGAAGATAATTACCTATGGCATGGTAAGGCACCAAGCAAGGAGGAGGCAAAAGCGGCTTTGAAAGAAATTGGTACCAGCAAATAAATGCTAAACGAAAAACTAAAATTAAATCCCGAGCTGTTTAAAAATAGTGTTGGCTTAAAGGCCACACGTGACGGTTTTGGCGCGGGCTTGGTGGGGGCTGCCCAGAAAAATGAGAAGATTGTGGTTTTGACGGCTGATTTGGAGGAGTCAACGCGTGTAGCCGACTTTGCCAAAGAGTTTCCCGAACGCTTTTGGCAGGTGGGGGTAGCCGAGCAGGCTCTGGTAACCATTGCCTCGGGTATGGCCATTTATGGCAAAACCCCCTTTGTTACGAGCTTTGCTGTTTTTTCTCCGGGCAGAAACTGGGAGCAAATCAGGACAACGATTGCTTTAAATAACGCCCCGGTCAAGCTGGTTGGCGGGCATACCGGCCTGGATGTGGGTGAAGACGGAGCCACGCATCAGATGCTTGAGGATATTGCCTTGATGCGGGTGCTCCCTAACATGGATATTTTGCTGCCCTGTGATTTTGAAGAGGCAAAAAAAGCTGTATTGGTGGCGGCTGAGAGCCCCAGGCCCAGCTATATCAGGCTTACAAGGTCCAAAACACCTGTAATCACCACACCTAAGACCCCCTTTACCCTGGGTAAAGTAAACGTTTTATGGCAAGACAAAGACCCCAAGGCTTCGCTTATTGCCGTTGGGCCTTTAGTCTATGAAGCGCTTGTGGCCGCAGACAAGCTTAAAAAAGCGGGTATTGCCCTGCGGGTAGTGAGCTGCCACTCCCTGGCTCCTTTGGATGAGCAGGCAATTATCCATGAAGCCAAGATTTCCGGGGCAGTGGTTTCGGTTGAAGATCATCAGATCAAAGCCGGCTTGGGCGGAGCAATTGCCGAAATTCTAGCACAAAACTACCCCGTCCCCATGGAATTTGTGGGCGTTGCAAACCGTTTCGGCCAGTCCGGGGAGGTGGGCGAGCTCAAAGCAGAATATGGCCTTGGTAGTGATGCCATCATAAAAAGCGTCAAGCGCGTGCTTGCCAGGGTGCAGCACGTCTAAATTCGTGTTAAGCTAAATAAGTGGAGGAGCTTACAAAAATTGCCCAAAACTTAGTGGAAAAGCCAAAAGGCATTTTGGCGGCCGATGAATCTGGCCCGACTATTGAAAAGCGCTTTAGTGCCTTGGACATGGAAAATAGCCTGGAAAACCGTTTGGCTTACCGCGAGATGCTTTTTGCCACGCCGGAACTGGAAAAATACATAAGCGGTGTAATTTTATTTGACGAGACGGTTTTTCAGGAAAATGCAAGCGGTATCTTTTTGCACGATGTGTTGACCGGATGCGGCATAATCCCTGGGGTAAAGGTAGATGAAGGCAAGATTGACGCGCCTAATTCGCCTTTAGAAAAAATTACCCAAGGTCTATGTAACCTGCCCGAGCGTTTGGTAAAATACAAGGCACACGGCATCCGCTTTACCAAATGGCGCGCCGTATCTGTAATTTCAAGTGGCACCCCGACCTCTGAAGTACTAAAAGAAAATGCCAAAAATTTGGCTGAATTTGCCTACATTTCCCAGGAGCACGGCATGGTGCCGATCGTGGAGCCCGAGGTTTTGATGGATGGCAACCACGACATACATACATGCGAAGCAGTAACAATTGCTACTTTGACCGAAGTTTTTTCGGCCCTGGAGAAAAGGGACGTGGCTTTGGAGTGCTTACTTTTGAAAACCAATTTTGTTGTCCCAGGCAAAGACTTTGAACCCAAAGATGAAACCTATGTGGTTGCCCAAAAGACGGTGCGCGTTTTGGTTAAGGCCGTGCCGCCCGCCGTCCCTGGCGTGGTGTTTTTATCCGGGGGTTTATCTCCTCAAACAGCCACGCTTTATTTGCAGGAAGTCAATAAAGTAAAGGATTTGCCGTGGCAATTAAGCTTTAGCTTTGGCCGTGCCCTTCAGGTTCCGGCTCTGGAGGCTTGGGCTAAAGATCCGCGAAACAAAAGTTTTGCCCAGGAGGCTCTCCTTGAGCGAGCGCGCCTGAATGCCCTTGCCAGGCTAGGGCAGTACAATCCTGAGGAGGATATCCATGGATAATTTGAAACTTTTGTCCATTGGGGATGTGACATATGACACGTTTATGACCCCCACCGAAAGTGAAGCCATGTGCAGCCTGGATGATAAAGAGTGCTTCATTTGCTTTACTTATGGCGACAAAATTCCGGTTAAAAACTTGGAGGTTTCGGTCGGCGGCAATGCTGCAAATAACGCCGTGGGGGTAGTGCGCCTTGGAGTGCGGGCGGGCCTGGTAACCACCCTGGGGGATGATCACATTGCCAAAACCATCCGGGCAAGGCTCGAGGAGGAGCGTGTTGACTTAAGTTACCTTACGGTGCAGGAAAACAGTCCGTCCAATTATTCAACGATCATCAACTACGGTGGCGAACGCACAATTTTTACTTACCGGCCGGAGCGCGTTTATTCCTTCCCTAACAGTTTTCCCGCGGTTGAGTGGGCTTATCTAACCTCGATGGCGGAGAATTTTGATGGCTATTATGCCCAAGTGCTTGACTGGGTGAAGACAAACCAGGTGAAGCTCGCCTTTAACCCGGGCAGCCGGCAAATCCGGGCGGGCTTAGAAAAAATCCAAAATGTTTTGGCCGAGACCTATATTGTGTATATCAATCGCAGTGAGGCCGAAAGCTTAACGAGTATTACCAACAGCCATAACAAGGAAAAAGAGCTGTTACAGGCCACCTGTGACTTGGGGCCAAAAATAAGCATTATCACCGATGGCGGGGGCGGGGCATATGCCTATGACGGTGAACGCTTTTACCATAGCGGCGTTTTGCCGGTGGATGCTTATGAGCGCACCGGAGCTGGTGACGCTTTTGGCGCGGGCTGTGTGGCTGCTTTGATCCAGGGCAAAGCCATGCACGAGGCCCTGCTTTGGGGGACAGTCAATTCAGCCTCGGTTATCGGCTATATCGGCAGCCAAAGGGGTTTACTAACGGCTCAAGATTTGCCACAATGGCTCAGTAGGGCCGAATCGTGTAGCGTGGAGATTAAGGAAATTTAAATGAAAGTCTTTGTCAGCCGCAAGCTACCGGGTGAAAGTTTACAGCCGCTTCTGGCAAGCGGCCACGAAGTCTTGGTTTCTGAGTTTGACCGGCCGCTTGAGCCTGCTGAATTTTTGGCGAAAGCTGGCGGGGCAGATGCGCTTTTGACGCTTTTAAGCGACAAGCTAGACGGCGAAGTGATGGATGCAATCGGCCCGCAGTTAAGG
>CAZSLA010000018.1:0-18593 GCA_964607795.1 uncultured Gammaproteobacteria bacterium | reverse complement strand
CTGCAAAACAGCTACCAGAACAACTGTATGATGGATCAGTGGTGGGTTCAGGGGGGGATGTGGGAAAGTCAATATTACAACTTCCTGAAACAACACAATAAGCAGGATCGGAAGGACCTGCTCCACAAGGAGGGACACAAGCACGTCCTGCTGGCCACCAGACACAAGTTCCACCAGTGTCATTAGGAACACAAGTTCTTTCTGTGGCACAACTGCCTCCTGGACAGGGATTTGGCAAATCAGGATCGCAGAATGATCTGTCTCGCTCTCCTCCTATACAAACACCGACTTCGTAATTGTTACCACACCTGATACTCCCCCCACAACTTTGGGCTTTTACTTCGGCAATTAAATTTAATTTCTGGAGTAAGACATCAAAAAGAGAAATACCACTTTTGATTTCAAAAATTGGAGAGAAATCGTCCTTAATCTTTTGATTAAATTCTTCTCCGAGCTCTGAGATTTTGTTTTGGTCAAGGGGTGGTTCTTGGAGGTTTAAAAAGATTGCTCTAAGACCAATAACTGAAAGAATTTCCTCTTTTGTAGCCCCGAGTTCTTTTTCAAGACCCGATTTGACATAAACAGGAATTTCAAGAGTGGTTTCATTAACAAGTTTACCCACCATTAAGCGGTAAAAAGGCTTTTCTTTGGTGCCAAAAAACAGAATTTCCCCACCCTGAGCTTTGTATTCTTCTTCGGGATAAAAAATAACGTTAATCTGGGATAGTTTTTCCAAAGTCAAATTACTACCGTTCTCTTGTCTTTTCCCCAAAAACGGCCTTTTGTGCAATGGAGTGATGCCTAATTTCTGAAAAAATTGATTAAAGGCTTTGTCATCAACCTGATTTCGGATCATATAGCCCGGAACCTTTGAAGAGAACTTGATTTTGACATCGTCGAAGAGAAAAGAAGGCTTAAACACAAACACGCCAGCTGTTATAATTGAAGCTAAGGCACCCACTATTATTAATAAAACATATAAACGCCTCATTTTTCCTTATTATTATTTAATTCAGTGTATTACAAAAG
Organism: uncultured Gammaproteobacteria bacterium; assembly: GCA_964607795.1. GTDB lineage: Bacteria > Patescibacteriota > Microgenomatia > UBA8517 > UBA8517 > DYGT01. The sequence goes on along the minus strand of CAZSLA010000018.1, from coordinate 17,564 downwards.
ACTTGATAAAGTAAATGTCTGTTTAAGAAGGATGAGTGTTTTTACTAAAATCTACGGGTACAAATTCAGGCATACCCCTTTCCCGGCGCCATTTATTTGTTGATATAAGAGAATCTTGCAATATTTCGCCTCGTCTTACCATAATATCCTGCAATGGATCTATTTCACCTCCCTGCTGCCATTTTTTTTCTTGATCAAAATCGTCTGGAATTAATATTTTGTTAAAGTCAATTGAGGATGGGGTTGTTCCAGTATAATCCGCGTAAATTACCCGAAAAATATAAAAAGTAAAGACGGTGGAAAGCTGTCGGCTTGCTTCATCAGAAAGACCTGATATATAAGAATTTGACTGAAAAATTCTATAAATTTTTTTATCATCTTTTTCTTCCGCATCTAGAACGATTAGTATTGGGCTTCCATGTCTCTCGTATACATGAAGGATTCTTTGGGGGTATTCTTCTTCGCTGTATTTTTGGATGTTTATATAATACACTTCAATATCGTGATTTATATCAACCCCCATTCTTTCAAGGTGAGTCATGAAGGCATCTTTATCAAAACTTTCTATTTTAATATTTCCCAAAAGACTTTCGTGAATTCCTATTGTCCAGTGGTTTTGGTTTAGGTCTTCAAATTCTAAAACACTGGTGAATTTGCCCTCTTCTTCCCCCAATTCAATATTGGAAGAGATTGTGTAAGGATAGGCAACTAACTCAGGATTGTGCCCCACTAATATGTCCTGGACAATTTTAGTTTTGATTGGCTCAGGGGTAATTCCGGGAATTAAGGTGGCTGGAGTTTGGGAACCCAGTTCACCGGGCTCAACAAAAAAGACAGCTAGATCTTGGGAAATGAGGCTGACTACGGTACCGTCTTCTGATACCTGACCGAGAATCCATTCAGCAGTCCCGGCAATGGCTATTTTTTGTTTACCGAGTTGATATTGGGAAACAAGGGCTCTTAGTTCGGGAGTAACTCTAATAAGTTGGATTCTGTCATTTTCTCCTCCTGGCCTGGGAGTAAATTCAAGGTAGTGACTTTTGACTTGATCTTTAAAGAAAAAGGTCCCGGGAGAGAAGGTGTTGCCCTCAATTGTAAATTCTTTTGTGGTACGAATAGCTGTGGCAATCAAATTGTTTTCCAGGTTAACCGCAATTACAAGCTCAGGAAAACCTCCAAAATTAGTAATATCCAGGGCCAGATCACCCAGATCCTGCACCAATGTTTCGGCCTGCGAACCTTTCTCAAAAGGAAGATTTAAAAACTTGCCACTTTCATCAAATTCCAGATTTGGAATAATTCCGGCATATTCTGCCTCCGAAGTGACAAAAATTTCTTGGAATTTTATTTTTTCCTCTTCAGTCAGCTCAACAGAAGGAACACCAATAATGGTTGGCTGGGTTTCCTGCTGCTGCTGCTCAAAAAAATCAGGGCTTTTGTGAATAACGACACGAGCTTTTTCTAAAGAATCTTCAACTACTCCTAAATCCAAAACATGGCTTGTCTCTGAAGAACCCGGTTCGTTTGGATTATTATCTTTTGAGGCCAAAGCATCTTCCGAGGACGATACAATAACACTTGTCCCAAAAGCAATTAGTCCGGCTTTTCCGGCAATTTCTTTTAAAGACATCTTTAATTACCCCTATAATACCAGATTTTTGTATTATTGACAAACTACAAATTTTGAGGATCATAAAACTGTAGGTTCAAGTTGATAGAAAATAAAATAAAAGAGTCAATAAAAAGCTTTTATTTACCCTTAAATCAAGCAGAAGTTCGTAATCTTTTCGTGGCACTATATACTCAGGAAAATCTGAAAGCTGCCAATGAAGTTTTGGAAAAAAATGAAGATTATATCAATACACTGCAAAAAAGGTTTAAGTCCTTAGTGCTTCTAAGAAATAAGCTTGTTAAGAATAATTATTGGGAATACATAGCCTTGTGGGATAAAGTTCCCAAGGAAGAGTTAGTACGATTCGAAGAGAAAAGTTTGGTTACCGTTAAAAAAATTTTGAATGGTTTGCCTGAAAACTACAAAGAACCCTATTGGTTCAATACGATTTTTAATAACTTGAATTACCAGTTTTTTATCAAAAGCGATGTTGACACACCTAAGGACGTTTTAGACACATTTATCAGGCATCGTTTTTGCAAAAAAGAGGATTTGTCAAAAATAATTATTAGAAAGACAAAAAATTGGTCTGCTTCAGCTCAATTCAACAAAAAAGATGGCAAAACGGTCATAGAATATGATCCGTCTTATCCAACTTACGGGACTGCCGTAGCGATAGCCCATGAGCTTGGCCACGCGCTCCAGGGTGACAAGGAAGTTGATACTTATCGGGATGAAAAAGAAGCAATCAGGGTTGAGCTTAAATATCTAAAAACGTTGCCTGAAAATATTCAAAATGTAGTCCTTACGGAAAAACTATTAACATATGCAACAGGCTTTTTTGAAAAAGAAATCTACACCAATCCAAACCAAGATTTTGCAAAAGCATATGCGCGGTCTATCCAAAAAATTCACCCTGAGATTGATATCCAAAGTAACCCTTTGTACGTTTTCAATACCCACTTAATCAAGTATCCTTGTTACTCAACTGTTTATGCGGCTATTTACAATCAACTGCTGGGAATAAACTTACTATCACCTGTGCCTTGAATCGTCACTGGTTTTGCTTCATAATGATTATATGTCTGCCCAGCTAAATGGTCAAAGTAATAATTTGGCCGATGTTCTCGTCAAAAATGGTGTTATTGCCCAGGAGCGTGCCGATCAGGTGAAGCTCGCCGAGATCCAATCCGGCAAACCTCAGGAGCAGATTTTAAAAGAGCAAAATATTGTTTCCGAAGAAGCTTTGGTCAAGGCCAAGGCCGAGCTTTATAATATCCCCTACATTGATTTGTCCGTGGTTCCTGTAAGCCCCGAGGCTTTGTCGGTCTTGCCCCAGGAAGTGGCGCGCAAGTTCCACGTTTTTCCTTTGGCGGTAGAATCAGAAAGAAATGAGCTGAGCCTTGCTATGGCCGAGCCCTTTGACTTGGCAGCTGTAGAATTTGTGGAGCAAAAGACGGGCCTTCGTGTCCGGCCGCACGCGGCCCTTCCTGGCCTAGTCGATGAGTTTATCGCCAAGCGCTACTCTACTACCCTATCCCAGGAAGTTTCCGCTGCCTTAAAAGAGGTGTCGAGCGAAACGGAAAAAATCCGCACCCTGGATGCCACCCAGCCCACGGGCCTTATCCGCCAGGAAAAAATAAGCGAGGTTGTTACCCACATTTTGGATTTTGCCGTCCGCGCCAGGGCCTCGGATATTCACGTTGAGCCCCTTGAGCGCCAGACGCGCGTTCGCTACCGTATTGACGGCCTTTTACAAGAAAAGCTAACCATCCCTAGGGAGCTCCATGAGGCCCTGGTGTCGCGCGTAAAGATTCTCTCTGGCATGAAAATTGACGAGAAAAGGGTGCCTCAGGATGGCCGCTTTAATTTTAAAAATCCGGACCAGGAAGTGGATCTGCGGGTGAGTGTGCTCCCCACTTCCTGGGGGGAGAAGATCGTCATGCGGCTTTTGAAAAAGTCTGGGGGCGTGCCCGACTTGCCCGATCTGGGGCTTCGGGGTCGGGCTTTGAAAAATTTGGAAGACTCGATCCTCCGGCCGCATGGAATTATCACTATCTGCGGCCCCACAGGCTCGGGAAAAACTACCACTTTGTATTCTATTATCCAAAGACTAAATACCCCCAAAGTAAACATAATAACTTTGGAAGATCCGATCGAATACAAAATTGCCGGCGTCAACCAGGTGCAGGTGAACCCGGCCGTGGGCCTGACTTTTGCCTCAGGCCTCCGGTCTTTTTTGCGTCAGGACCCAAACATCATTTTGGTCGGCGAGATTCGCGACAGCGAAACCGCCGATCTGGCGGTTCAGGCCTCGCTCACCGGGCATCTTGTCTTTGCTACTTTGCACACAAATGATGCGGCGGGTGCCTTGCCGCGGCTTTTGGATATGGGCGCCGAGCCATTTTTGCTGGCAAGCTCCATGACCGCAATCGCGGCCCAGCGGGTCCTGCGCTGCATTGATGAAAAAAATAAAGAGCCCTATGAGCCTGACCCGAAGGTCCTGGAAGACATGCAAAAGGTGCTTGGGCCTTTGTGGCCAAAAGAGGGTGTGCGCCAGCTATATCATGGCAAGCCAACTCCCGAAAACAACAACTCCGGCTACAAAGGCCGGGTGGGAATTTATGAGGTTTTGCCTGTGAGCGAGCAGGTGTCGCACCTCATTTTGCAGCGTGCGCCGGCAAGTGAGATTGACAAGCAAGCTAAGTCTGAGGGTATGATTAGTATGAAGCAGGATGGTTATCTTAAGGTTTTGGAGGGTATCACAACTATTGAGGAGGTCCTGCGCGTAGCTCAGGAATAAAGATGGACATCAAAGAATTACTCGAACTTGCGGTTGAAAAGAAAGCCAGTGATTTGCATCTGGTGGTAGGTGTGCCACCGATGTTGCGCGTGGACGGGGTATTGTCGCCGGTGCCTAATGAGCCGGTTTTGGCTCCTCAGCGCGTCAGTGAGCTTTTGACAAACGTCATGACCGCAGAACAGCTCGAGAGGCTTAATGTAAACAAGGAAATAGATTTTTCCCTGTCTTTTTCTGAGCGCGCGCGCTTTAGGGTAAATGCTTATACACAAAAGCGTACCCACGCTGCTGCCTTTCGCACCATCCCTTTGACTATTCCCTCAATTGACGAACTGGGCCTCCCACCCATTATGCATAGTTTCACCACCCTCAAGCAGGGCTTTATCCTGGTAACGGGTCCAACAGGCCTTGGCAAGTCTACAAGCCTGGCGGCCATGCTTGAGGAGATTAATATCAACCGCAAGGCGCACATTGTGACCATTGAAGATCCCATCGAGTTTGTTTTTAATGCCAAAGAGTCCATTGTTTCCCAGCGCGAGATGAATATGGATACACATTCCTGGTCAATAGCCCTGCGTTCGGCTTTGCGTGAAGACCCGGATGTTGTCCTGGTCGGTGAGATGCGTGATTATGAAACTATTGCCGCGGCCCTTACGGTTGCGGAGACGGGCCACCTTGTTTTTGCCACTTTGCACACGAATTCCGCGGCCCAGACCGTGGACCGCGTGGTGGACGTGTTTCCTGAAGAACAACAAGACCAAGTAAAATTACAGTTAAGTAATGTTCTGGAAGCCGTAATCTCCCAAAGACTGGTGCCTGCTCTTGCGGGTGGGCGCGTGGTAAGCCACGAGATTATGCTTGCATCAACCGCCATCAGGACCGCGATCCGTGAAGGCAAAACCCACCAGATTGATTCCATCATCCAAACTTCAAGTGAAATCGGCATGAATACCCTGGAGGCTTCTCTGGCAGACCTGGTTTTGACCGGTAAAATCAGCATGGAAACGGCCAAAACATATTCCATCCGCCCGGAGCAGCTTACCCGTTTAGTACACAGACAGGCATGAAAAAGTATAAATACAAAGCCCGCGACTCTAAAGGCAAGCTGATTAGCGGCGAAGTTGAGGGGGGTACCCAGGAAACCGCGGCCAAGCTCATCAGAAAGCGCGGCCTGGTGGTGATAGAAATTGTGGAAAGCAAGGGCAGTCTAAGTTCACTTTTTAATAAATACCGCTCGCATGTCAGTGGCTCGGATGTGACGATTTATACCCGCCAATTGGCCACAATGATCAACGCGGGCCTCCCCATTGTTGAAGCTCTGTCCATTTTGCGTACCCAGGCAAAATCTAATTTACAAGGCGTTTTTTCCCAGATTTTGGCCGATGTAGAAGGCGGGGACAGCCTCTCAAGCGCTCTCAAAAGGCACCCCAAAGTTTTTTCTCCGACTTATGTTGCTTTGATTACCGCGGGCGAAACCGGAGGAGTTTTAGATAAAGTCTTCACGCGTCTGGCCGATAATTTGGAAAAGCAGCAGGAGTTTCGCGGCAAAGTCAAGGGCGCCTTGATCTACCCCGCAATCGTGGTTATTGGCATGGTTATTGTCTCTGCAATCATGCTTATTTTTGTCGTGCCGCGCCTCACCGATCTTTACACCCAGTTTGACGCGGACTTGCCACTGGCCACGCGCCTGTTGATGGGTCTATCGGGTTTTGCCGTGCGTTTTTGGCCAGTGCTTTTACTTCTCGGGGTAGTTGGTTTTTGGGGCTATAATATCTACAAAAAGACCGCGCGCGGCAAAAGAAAAATTGCCGAGCTTAAATTTAAAATTCCCCTGATTGGTGAGCTTCAGAAGCAGATTATTTTGACCGAGCTTACACGCACTTTGTCTTTGATGGTAGGTTCCGGGGTACCCATTTTGGATGCTTTAAATGTAACAAGTAATGTGATTGATAATGTTATTGTTTCCGAGGCCTTGAATGATGCTGCAAGCCAAATTGAAAAGGGTTTCCCCATTGCCTTTGCTTTTGCGAAGCACCCTGAGGCCTTCCCGTATATTCTTTCACAGATGATTGCCGTGGGCGAAGAAACGGGCAAAATGGATGAAGTTTTAATGAAAGTAAGCCACATCTTTGAGGTAGACAGCGAGCAAAAGGTAAAAGCTCTGACAAGTGCCATTGAGCCGATCGTGATGATTGTTTTGGGAATCGGCGTTGCCTTTTTGGTGATATCAGTGATCTTGCCGATTTACAATTTGACAACGGTTATTTAGTCCTCTGCTTGACAAGTCATGAAAAAAAGAAACATACTGAAGCAATGATTAAAAAGGGGGTGAGTACAAAGAAATGACGAGAAAAGGTTTTACACTCATTGAACTTTTGATTGTTATTGCTATTTTGGGAACGCTTGCAGTAGTTGTCCTTCTTGCACTCAACCCAGTGCAACAGCTTGCGCGTGCTCGCGATTCGGGCCGTCATTCAACTGTTACACAGCTTGGCCACGCTATTGCAGCTTATGCCACGGTTCATGGAGGAATATATCCGGCCGTATCCGGCACATGGATCCAAACACACTTAGTTGATAGTGGTGAGATAAGTGCTGTTCCTGGCGCGGTAAATTATTCTGCGGGAACTGCTACAGCCTGTACGACAAACGCCCAGAACGGTTTTTGTTATGCGATTTCGGGCACGCCCGCAAACCGAGCGATAGTGTTTGCTACAGCTGAGGCGGCGAGCAACACCTCAAGGTGCACTACAGGTACGGCCTACTTTTTGTATTCCACAGGCCAGGGTAGAGGTGGTTTAACTTGTGTTACCGGTACGCCTTCGGCAGCAACTGACTTTACGTTTGTTGACTAAAGGCTTGCGAGTATACCAAAATTACACAGTAGCTTTTGGGCTACTGTGTAATTTGCTTGGGTTTATTTAAAACAATGATAATTTTAATTTTGCTTTTGGGTTTGGCAGTTGGGTCTTTTGTGGGTGCTTATAGCTATCGCGCTCCGCGCGGTTTATCTGTGGGGCGTGGAAGAAGTATCTGTCCCGGATGTAAAGCTCAAATTGCTTGGTATGATAATCTGCCGCTTTTTTCCTATTTAATTCTTAAAGCCAGGTGTAGAAATTGTAAAAAGTTCATTTCCCCGCGCTATTTTTTGCTTGAATCTGCGGGCCTTATTGCCTTTGTCGGCATTTACCTGGGGTTTCCCCTTTTAACCCAAAGCATGGTGTGGCTCGCAGGACTCCCCTACTTATTAGGACTTATGTATGTTTTGTTCCTGGCAGCTGCACTCATGGCAATTTTTGCCATTGACTGGGAGCATGGGCTCATTTTGGATGAGAGCGTGTTTTGGCCGTATTTAATTACCATAGATTTCTTGATCCTTTTTGCGCCCGAAAATTTTTATGCGCACCTTTTGGCGGGGCTTGGGTGTGGCCTCTTTTTGCTTGCCATCAACCTCTTGACCCATGGCCGCGGTATGGGCTTGGGGGATGTGAAGCTCTCGCTTTTTTTGGGCACAGCAGCGGGTATCTGGAGTAGTTTTGTTTATATGTTTTGGGCTTTTATCATTGGAGCCTTGGTGGGCATAATACTTATTGTCTTGAATAAAAAACAAATGACAAGCCAGATTGCTTTCGGGCCGTTTTTGATCCTGGGCTTTGTGGTATCTATGTTTACCGCCCCCTATTTTGCCCGCTTGTTTTTTATTTTTTAGTATACTTAGGCTATGCAGAAAAAAGAAGCTATTTTTTTGGTTCTGGCTTTTATTTTTGTGATTTCTTATACGCTTGTTAATTTGCAAACTTCTTACCATAAAGCCAGGGACGCACAAAGAAAGTCCGACATCCGTACAATCTACGACGGGCTCATGAATTATCAAAATGATTTTGCCCGCTTGCCTTTTTCCATCTATGGCCAGATCGCGGCCTGCGACCCAGAAGCAATTGAGGAAAACGTTATTGTTTACGGGCCGTGTGCGTGGGGCGAAGATAGTCTTGCCGATGCTTTGGACCCGGACTATCCCCCGTATATTAAAAACTTGCCTATGGACCCCAAAAGCAAAGAAGGCCGCACCTATTTGTATTTTTCAGACGGCAAGCATTTCCAGGTCTATGCCGCGCTTGAAAGCGAGGACGAAGATGAATACGATCCAAGTGTAGTGGACCGGAATTTGGATTGCGGAGGCGTAATTTGTAATTTCGGACGTTCGGATGGCAAGACTCCTCTTGATAAAAGTATCGAGGCGTATAACAATGAATTAGATGCCCAAAATAAAAAATAAAAATACTGGCTTCACTCTCATTGAGCTTTTGATTGTAGTTGCAGTGCTTGGCGCTTTGTCTGCAGTTGCCTTAATCAGCCTGACGGGTGCTTCTGGTCATGCCAGGGACACAAGGCGCATGTCGGACCTCAAGCAATACCAGACTGCGCTTGAGACTTATTATTCTTCCCACGAAGCCTACCCCATGGGTTCCGGTTCGGTGACAGCAAGATGCACGGACTTGGGGCTTACGACGTGCCCGAACGATCCCAAAGGTCGCACTTACCGCTATAGCACAAACAGCCAGCAATTTACAGTTGATGTCGAACTCGAGGCAAAAAGTAGTAGCGGCCAGATGCAGTTTTTTGTGGTTTGTTCAAATGGTACAAGTGGGACTGTATTAAATTCATTTAGTCCGTCCGGGGGCAACTGCCCCGATTTTTAAATAGTATGATTAAACGTAAATCTGGCTTCACGCTCATAAGCAAAGCTTGTGAACGGAAGTGTGGCTTCACGCTCATTGAGCTTCTGGTTACCATGGCAATCATTGCCATTTTGGTTTCTTTGTCTGTTTTTGCTCTTCAGTCTGCGCGCCAATCCTCCCGAGATGCCAAACGCAAGGCAGACCTGGAAGCCATCCGTACGGCCCTGGAGCTTTATCGCGCGGATTGTACCCGCTATCCTACTGCCAGCTCAAACCAAGTACCCAACCCCCTGGTGGGGAGCGGCTCGTGTAACACCAATACTTATATGCAGGCAGTGCCAAGAGACCCCGTGGCCGGCAATATTTATCGATACGTCCGCCACAGTGATACTTCATACTCGCTTTGTGCTTATTTGGAAGGCGGCGGCACGGATGTCGGATGCGGCAGCTGCGGCTCAAGCGGCAACTGTAATTACAGAACAACCAGCCCCTAAGATGCTTAAAAAAGGCTATACATTGATAGAAATATTGGTGGTGATCAGTATAATTGCCCTTTTAATGCAGGGTGGGCTTGCAAGTTACCGTGCCTTTGCCCGCAGGCAATTGATCGTCAATGTCCGGCGCCAGGTGGAGGGAGATTTGCGTCTAGCCCAGCAGCAATCGCTTGCCAATGTCCACCCATCGGGCTTTACATGTAGCTCGCCCAACACTTTCTCCGGAGTTTCCTTTTCTGTACCGGATCGGACAAGCTATGTGGTGAGTGCGGTGTGTAGCGACGGAAATTATTACCCCATCAAAGTTGCTGCTATCCCCCCCAACGCCGCGTTTGTAAGACCTTCGGACCGCGAGATTATCTTTCTGCCACTTGCCAAGGGTACGGATGTTTCAGGCCGCTGGCAACTGGGCATCTGCACCTATGGCACGGATAGCACTTCCCTGGTGGTGTCCCAGACCGGTGAAATTGTTGAGGAAGCTTTTGATGACTGCAGTGAAGCAGGAGACGGAGGCTCACCGCCCTTTTGGTGTTCTATCCCTATATTAAGTGAACTTATGTGTTGGTTATTGTCGTTAGTTGGCATTTCATGCCCCTGTGATTAAAATGAAAAAAAATTATACTGGCCAGTCTTTATTTGAAGTCGTAGTAGCTATTGGTATTGTGAGTGCCATTTTGGTGGGCATCATGAGCCTGGCCGCGCACTCGCTAAGTAATGCCACCTTTTCCCGCGATCAGGCTATGGCCCAGACTTATAATCAGGAAGCCCTGGAATGGCTTCGCGGTGAGCGCGATAAAGATTGGGCCGCGTTTGCCGGCTACTCTTCGTATAGCGGCGCTGATTGGTGCTTACAAACTTTGGGCTGGGACAATTCCGGTTTTTGTAGTAGCACAGAAACCATTCCTGGTACCAATTTCCGACGCCAGGTGCAGCTTTCGTCCGTAAGTACGGATGAAATCATGGTAACAGTAAGCACCTATTGGGAAGGCAGGGGCGGCCTGCACAAAGCCCAAACGTATACTAAATTAAACAATTGGCAAACAAAATGACAAAAAAGGGATTCTCAATTATCGAAATCCTTGTAGTCGTGGGAATTTTTGCCACGATTGCTGTGATCTCCACCCAGGCGGTGGTTTCATCTTTGAGAAGTGCCAGAAAAACCGAAGCCTCCATACAGGTGAAGGAAAATCTGGATTACGCTATTTCGGTCATGGAGAGGAAACTCAGAAACGCCCGCGAAATTACCACCTGCGCCCCGACGTTTGTAAATTATGTAGATTCTGAAGGTAATGATGCTATTTTCCGCTGCGTTAATGTGGGCGGGAATAGCGGCCGTGTGGTGAATGAAATTACCTCTCAAAGACTTACGAGTAGTGAAATAATCATTACGCAGTGCCAGTTTTCTTGTACGCCCGGTACAGAAAATGTGTCTCCCTTAGTGAGCATTTTTCTAGAGGCAGAAAAATTCGACCCCGATATTGCCAATGAAGATAAGTCTCCCGTTTCTGTAAATACGCAGATTTATCTTCGGATATATTGACGGGACGCGCTCGGACATCTAAACTAAATTAATGATTAAAAATCCTGCCAATTCAGGCCAAGCCTTGCTTTTGATTGTCCTTACAATGGCCACGGTTTTGACGGTTACGATGTCTGTGGTTTCCCGCTCTATTTCCGATGTTTCGGTTTCCACGCGTGAGGAAGAATCGCTCCGGGCCTTTTCTGCGGCCGAGGCCGGCGTGGAAGATGTTTTAGTCTCGGACTTGGGCGTTGGTCAGATGGTACAGGAAGCAGTGGCAGTTGTGGATGGGGCGCCGGCCGCAAGCTACACAGCAAGCATTACCGGCTTTCCTGTAAGTTCAAATAAATATAATTATCCGGTAGCTTTGTCAGCAGGAGACTCGGCAACTTTTTGGCTCAAAAGCCACGACGCAAATGGCAGTCTCACCTGCCCCTGCTTTACGGGTACGCTCGCCAAAGTGTGCTTTGGCAAAAAAGGTTCGTATATAACCCCGGCCCTGGAGGTTACGCTTTTGTATCAAAATACCGCTGGTGGCTATGAAACCTCGCGTGTAGTCTTGGATCCGACCACGAGCCGCACGCCCGGAAGCATCAGCACTACAGGTAGCTGCACCATTAACGACGGCAAGAGCACTGATTACGCTTATTCCAGGGAGCTTGATTTTACCGGCGTTTCCGACTTTGATTTAACGGCCGCCGAGCGCAACAACATGATTCTCATGAAGCTGAGGTTTCTTTACAATACTGATACCCCCCAAATCCTGGGTGTGGACGTGACGGGCGGCAACTTGCCGGCTCAGGGCAAACGCATAGAGTCCGTGGGTGCTGCCGGAGATTCGGTGCGCAAGGTGGAAGTGTACCAGCTTTACCCCAGCCTGCCAAGCATTTTTGACTCAGCTATTTTTGCAAGATCAGGAGGCCTGAGCAAATGAGTGTTGGCCTGGATATCGGGAGCCGCACAATCAAAGTGGTGGATCTAAATCGCGAAGGCAAGGGTTATGCCCTTAAATCCGCGGGTGCGGTTGCTTATTCGGGCGTGGTTAACGTTGAACAAATGAAGACGGAAAAGGAAATGGCCGGGCTTGCCGAAGCAATCAAAAAGCTTCTTAAAGATGCCAAGGTCAGCGGTAAATCCGTTTCCTTTTCTCTGCCCGAGACCCAGGCTTACACAAGGGTCATGAAATTTCCGCTTTTGAATGACCAAGAAATTGCCTCGGCGGTAAAATGGGAAGCGGAAGAGTACATCCCCATTCCTATCAAAGAAGCGGTCATTGAGCACCAGATACTTGAGCGGCGCGAGGCCGGTAACCCGCCGCAGGTTTTGGTTTTAATCGTAGCTGTGCAAAAAGAGATTGTCGAAAAATACATCAAAATTATTGATATGGCTGGCTACAGCGTCGTGGGCGTGGAAACCGAACTTATGAGTCTGGTGCGAAGTGTTTCCGTGCCCAATGCAACCTCGATGATTGTAGATTTCGGCGCCAAATCCACAGATATTGCAATTGCCAAAGACGAGCAGCTTTTCTTTTCGCGCTCAGTGTCTACTGCAGGTGAAGCCTTTACCCGCGCCGTCGGCCAGGCTTTGGGTGTGTCTTTTGAGCAGGCAGAACAGTACAAAAAGGCTTATGGCCTTACCCAGGAGCAATTGGAGGGCAAAGTGGGCAAAGCTCTGATCCCCATTTTCCAAGTGGTAGTCGAAGAAATCAAAAAATCCATCCACTATTACCAATTGGAACTCAAAGGCGATATTCCTACGCAGATTGTGTTGGTTGGTGGGTCTGCCGGACTGCCAGGAGCCTCGAGTTATCTCACCAAAGCCACGGGGCTGGAAGTTGTCATTGGCAATCCCTTTTCCAAGATCAGCCTGGATGAACAATCGGCCAAAAATCTGGCCAACTATGCCCCGCTGTATGCCATTAGTTGCGGCCTTGCCATGAGAGGAGAATAATTTAATGCCTGCCAAATTCAATCTTTTGCCTAAAGATTCATCCTTGAACAAAGACGTTTTAAGGCTCACCAAGGCCTTGAAGGTGGCAATTACGGCGATTGTGGTCACCGCTTGCGTAGGCGGTATGGCTGGGGCCTCCATGATTTATTACTACACCAATTTGTTAAACAAAGAAAAAGACCAATACCAAAGCATGCGCAGCACGGTAACTAGCCTGGAAAATACGGAGCAAAGCCTAGTTCTTATCAAGGATCGCGCGCAAAAGCTTGCCGAGATTCTCAATAGCCGGCAAAATGCTACTACTTTTTTGAAGCAAAAAGCGCTTGCCGCGAATTTACCGGAAAACGTCATTTTTTCGGGCAACTCCATCCAACAAACCGAATCCAGGCTGGACTTGGTATCGGGGAATTCACGCTCTCTGGCAGATTTGCTGAAAGCTTTGCCAAGCGGAGAACTTGAAACTGTGGTTGTGCGGCAAATCACTTACAATCCGTCCGTGGGCTACATGCTCAGTTTATATGTTCAATAAAATGGAAGAATTAAGGCAATATAAAAAAATTTTGCTCCCCTTGGCAATATTTTTATTTGTTTTGGGCGGGTCCTCGGCGGGTATGTTTTTATTGCTTGAGCGCATTTTTGCCACCAAACAGGCTTACGAAGCCACGCGCTCCGACAGGCTCACGCTTCAGGAAAGGGCAAATACCCTCAGAGAAGCCAATGTACAGTTCAACGATGCAACTACGCAAAAGCTTGTCCTGGCCCTGCCTGCGGAAGGCACTGCCCTGTATGTAGCCGCCCAGCTTAGGTCTTTGGCAAGCCAAAAAGAGGTATTCATGCAAAATTTAGTGATCGATGCACCAGTTCTGGCAAGTGCCACGCAAACCATCCCCCAAATTTATGTTGATTTTAGTCTGAGCGGGAGTTACGACAATGTAGTCGGCTTTTTGGATGAGCTCATTTTAAGCTTGCCTGTCATTAATTTTGAGTCTTTGGAACTTGCACAGAATGACCAGACGGTGGAAGGCACCATCCGGCTCATTGCCTATTCAGCGCCCTATCCCACTGAGCTTCCGGCAATTACCAATTCCATTTCTGGTGTCTCGCCCGAGGAGCAGCAAATTGTCGATCAAGTAAACGGCTTCAGAGCACCCAGTCTGGCCCGCGCTGACGAAGTTTTGCCCATAGAAAATACCGAAAGACAGGATCCTTTTTCTTCTGGCAGTCCAGTGTCTATACCTCCTTCTCCTGAAGAAAATCAGAGCGAAGAAGAGCTTTAATTATTCTTTTTCTACCACATCAATGGCCACGGCCTTATTTTCTTGGGTGGCGCGGATGGAAAGAATTTTGCGGATGTTTTTGATGGTTTTGCCTTCTTTACCGATGATCAGACCAATAATGTCCGGATTGGCAGAAACTCTCATGATCACACGGCCGTCCATTTCCTGTTCCTCGACAGAAAAGTCACTTGAGCCGGTAATATTGGTGATCAAAAATTCTATTAGCTGTTTCATTACAAAAGTTTTCGTACGCCCGTAGTTATCCGGGCACCTTTTTTGACCCATACCTCAAGCGCCTTTTTGTCTATTTGTACGCTTTTTTCGCGTGGGTTCCAAAAACCCAAAACAGCAAGCGTCCTGCCTTCTCTTTTTTTCATAGAATCAATGGCAATGATCCGGTAAAACGGGTCGTTTCTTTTGCCTAATCTTGTTAGTCTGATTTTTACCATTTAAGCTTTGCAATTGTAGCGCGTTTAGGCTCCATGCGCAAGCTCGCTATCTTTTTGCCGGAGAGCATTTTCAGCGGCCGCTTGCTCGGCCCTATTGATACTTGAGCCAGTGCCCGAGGCAAAGACCTGGTTATCAACCGACACTTCTACTACAAATTCTTTAGCGTGGTCCGGGCCTTTTTGCACCACTACTTTGTAGCGGGGTGTTCCCATGCCCATGGCCTGGACTTTTTCCTGCAACCGGCTTTTGGGGTCTTTCAAAGGCTCTTTTAGTTTTTCTTCAAGGTCCGCAAGTAAATTTTTTTGGATAAACTCCTCGGTGGCTTCAAAGCCGCGGTCAATGTAAATGGCCCCGATTATGGCCTCAACAGTATTTGCTAAAAGTGAAGGGTTTTGGTGGCCGCCTCCATTTTTTTCGCCTTTGGACATATGGAGGGCCTCCCCGAGCTTGAGCCTGCGCGCAAGCTTGGCAAGGTTTACGGTGTTGACAATATTAGCTCTAAGGGCCGTCAAAAAGCCTTCCTCCTTGTCCTGTAAATGCTCGTAAAGATAACCGGAAACGATGAATTCCAAAATGGCGTCGCCCAAAAATTCAAGTCTCTCGTTTGGTTCGCGAATGCCTGGGTTTTCATTGATCCACGATCGGTGCGTCAAGGCTTGCTCATAAAGGTCTTTGTTGTTAAAGTTTCTTTTTAAGTCTAGTAGTTCACTGTTGGTCATGGTCAATTTTTTGGTTGCGTACCAGGATATTGCCTAAAACGCCGTTGATAAACGAGGGCGAGCTTTCGCCCCCGAATTCTTTGGCCAGCTCAATGGCTTCGTCGATGGCTACCTTGGGCGGGGTATCGGTGTAAAGCATTTCATACGTGGCGTGGCGCAAAATGGCCAAATCGATGCGGTTTATTTTTTCAATCGGCCAGGTGGGCGCGGAGGCTTTAATTTCCTCGTCCAGCTTGGGGATGAGCCCCGTGATCGTCCGCGTCAGATCATCTACACTCTGCTGCTCCACAAATGTCGTAGCAAAAAGCTCTTTGACTATTTGTTGCCTTTTTTTGTGGCGTGGGTCATGGGCCGACTTCATTGTTTAAAGCTAGTGTTTATTTGGCTTGTTTTGCCAACTTCTTTTCAATGCCTTTGGCTTTGGCATAGCGGGCAAACAAAGTGCTGACCGTTAAGGCTTTTTTGCCCCGTCGTTTATTCGAGCGGCTTCTTGTGTGTTTTTTCTTGGGTAAGGGCGTCATTGCAAAGCAATTGTAGCTTATGGAGTTATAAAAGTAAATCGCCGCATTTATGCCCTTGACAGGCAAAGAAAGTGTTTGTTAAATTTAATTATAATGTCCCCCGTTCCTCGTTCCCCATCCCGTAATTTGTTAAAAGTCTTTGTAATTCTTTTGTCTTTTTTTGCTCTTGGTTTATTTGTCACAAGTCATCAGTCAAGCGTTTTTGCTTACTACACCAACATGCCAGCTTCGGTTGTTATTGGGCAGCCTGATTTTACTACTAACACTTCTGGTGTTTCACAAAATAAGATTAGGATGGATGGGACGGCTGGTATTTTTATCGATCCCGAAGGGAGGTTAATATTTGCAGATCATGGAAATAACCGTGTCCTCATTTGGAATCAAATTCCAGGAACTAATGGCGCGCTTGCGGACTTGGTCTTAGGACAACCGGATTTTGTGAGTAATACTGGTAACAATGGGGGTCGTTCTGCTTCTTCAATGTTGGAGCCTAGACAAGTATATTCTGATGGCACGCGGCTTTTTGTAGCAGATCGATTAAATGGCCGAATCCTTATATGGAATACTTTTCCCACTCAAAATGGTCAAGCCGCTGATGTTGTTGTGGGCCAACCAGACTTTACGACCGTTCAGCAACTATGTACCCAATCAAACTTTAGCAATCGCACTTCTGGAGTCTGGGTGCATAACAACAAACTGCTTGTTATGGAGAGAAACCAAAATAGAGTTTTGATCTGGAACGAGGTGCCGACAACTAACTATGAACCAGCAGATGTGGTTTTGGGGCAGGAAAACTTTACAACCTGTACCGGTCAGGCAACTTCAGCCACTTCAGTTGGCGGTTTTGGTATTATAAATGTGGATTCATCCGGCAAGTTATATGTTGTAGATGGTCCGAGACATCGCATCATGGTATGGAACAGCATTCCTACCGAAAACAATACTCCTGCCGATATTGTAATTGGTCAACCAGATTTCGCCACCAGTGCGGCAGGTGTAGCTCCTAATAAATTAAAATCTCCCAGTTATGTTTTTTCTAATGATCAGAGACTTTTTGTAGCTGACCAAGGTAATAATCGGGTTTTGATATTTAATTCAGCTCCGTCCTCAAATGGAGTTAGTGCTGACATTGTCCTTGGACAGGCAGATTTCACAAGCTCCTCTCCTAATGGTGGAGGAAGTGTTTCATCCTCTAGCTTCTTCGCAACTGATGCAGTTGTGGAATACAATAATAAACTTTTTGTCGCAGATGCTCTTAACAACCGTGTCCTCATCTTTGAGGATTATGAAGCCACGGCTACACCAGGATTTACCGTGAACTACCCACCTGAAAGTAGTGGCGAGAAAATGAGACTGTCAGGGAATATTGTCATGGGTGAGTATGGAAGGTTTGATCTTCAAAGTCCTGAGGTATCCATTAATAACCAGGGCTTTGGACCCCTCACCAACTTTTCCAAACGCAAGCACTCAGACCAGGAAACCATCACCGAGTTTTACCATGAGTTTGAACCCTGGGCAGGGGTATCCCCCAGGGACCAGTGGA
>CAZSLA010000017.1:0-18671 GCA_964607795.1 uncultured Gammaproteobacteria bacterium | reverse complement strand
CCATGTGAGTCTGGCCATGGCTGCGCTATCTCCCTTTCTGGTAGGCATCACAGCAATGCTTGTAAAGCCGGATTTTTTTGCTTTTGCCAAAGGCAAATAATCAGAAAAAAGCTTGTTTATAACTTCCCTGTCACCCGCCACTATCTGGCCGATGCGCCTTCTAGCGAACACCGTATCATGGCCGACAATGTGCATGAGCTTATCCAAATCAGGAATTATCGCCCTGGCTTTTGCAGCAGTGGTAACAATCGACCCCTGCAACACCATGGCCCGGGTCAAAGAGCGAAAAAGTGCAGTTCTGGCAGCGCGGTTACGGCCAAGTTTACGGCCGTACATTTGTTTACGCATGTGCTCTTTTTACTCCTTTCTCAATCAAAGCCTCGTCAATAATTTGTAAAGATTTTTCTCCCAAGTTTCTGACCTTGACCAAATCTTCGGATGAGGCCTTCGCCAGTTTATCCACAGTTTCAAATCCTGACTTACTCAAGGCATTGGCAACACGGGTAGGAAGGCCAATCTCCTCAACCGAAAGCTTGCCCACTGGCCCCAAGCCGTCGGATTCATCTTTAGGGCTGTCTTTTTCTATCTTTTTAGGTTCAACGATCTGGCTAAAATAAGAGATAAGGTTTTTAGCAGCTTTTTTTAACGTTTCTTCGGGGCCGATGGTCCCGTCCGTCCAGATTTCCAAAGTAAGCTTGTCGTAATTTGTCACGCGCCCGACACGGGTTTCTTCGACTTTGTAATTAACGCGCTCAACAGGAGAAAAAGTGGCATCAAGTAAAATCTCTCCAAGTTTATCGCCTGTCCGCTCTTCGGCCGACAAATAGCCCACTCCGGATTCCACAACCATATTGGCTTCAAGCTTGGCACCTTTTGAAAGGTTGGCCAGAACCAAATCGGGATTACCAATACTCACACCCGCGGGGGTTTTAATGTCACCCGCCTTCACCTCTCCAGCTTCTTTGGCATTCAGGCTAACTTTCACTGGATCTTTGCCTTCATAGTCAAAATTAACTTTTTTCAAATTTAAAAGAAAATCCAAGACATCCTCTTTCATACCCTTAAGGGTAGAAAACTGATGCCTCACTCCGACAATTTGCACTTTGGTAATGGCTGCTCCGGGAAGGCTGGACAAAAGCACCCTTCTGAGAGAAATGCCCAAAGTATTGCCATATCCGGCAACAAGCGGGCTTATGGCAAACTTTCCGTATTTTTCGTCTTTATTTTCAATATTTATTTCAAATAATGGTTCCATGCCGTCACCTCCTCTCCCATGCAGCATGATGAGAGAGCGTACATTATACTCCCTCAAGCTACAGGTGGCAAGACTATCGCGAATAAAACTCCACAATATCCGCTTCCATAAATGGTTCGGGAACATCGTCGCGCCCGGGCTTTCTTTTTACTTTGCCGGCCGCGGCTTTGCGATTGAGCCATTTAGGAATTTCTACATCTTTTGCTTTTAATAATTGAGCCACCGAAGGAATTTCCACGGCTTTGCTGGAAAGCGTAATGGTTTGCCCAGGCTTTACTTGGAAAGAGGGAATGTTAATCCTTTTTCCATCCACATACACATGCCTGTGGCTCACGAGCTGCCTGGCCTGCGGCCTGGTGGCTGCAAAACCCAGGCGAAAGACCACATTATCAAGCCGGGACTCCAAAAGAGAAAACAGGACGTCTGAGGTATTACCCGTTTCTCCTAAAGATTCGACCATATAGTTTTTAAACTGGCGCTCCAGTATGCCGTAGAAGCGCTTAACTTTCTGCTTTTCCCTTAATTGCCGGCCATATTGCGAAGGCCTGCGGCGGCTGCCTTTTGGTCCGTGCACCCCAGGGGCGACGTTTAAGCGGGTAAGCTTTCCACCTTTGTTAAAAAGGTCAAAGTTTTCCCGACGCGATAATCTGTCTTTAGGTCCTGTGTGTCTTGCCATTTTTTAGACTCTCCTTTTCTTTTTCGGCCTTGGCCCATCGTGTGGCATGGGTGTGACGTCTGCAATCATATTAATGGTAACGCCCGCGGCTTTAATTGCCCGGAGAGCGGCCTCGCGCCCGGGGCCCGGGCCTTTGATATAAACATCTGCCTCACGGACGCCATATCCGTTAACTGCCTTTTGCACTACTGCATCTACAGCAACCGTAGCCGCATAGGGCGTGGCCTTTCTGGTACCTTTAAAACCGGATAAACCGGAAGAACCCCAAGACAAGGTATTCCCTTCGGGGTCGGCAATGGTCACCAAGGTGTTGTTAAAACTTGCTGAGATATAAATTTTTACTGCCGGTATTTCTTTTTTTGCTTTTTTGCTCGCCATAGTTAGTTAAGTTGTTGTCGTTGTTTGCTTTGCCAATTCTTCTTTTCTAAAGGCACCCACGGTGCGGCGTTTGCCGCGCTTGGTACGGGCATTGGACTTGGTGCGCTGGCCCCGAACCGGAAGCCCGCGATTGTGGCGGATACCTCGATAAGTATGGATAGCTTTTATCCTTTGAATATTTTCGCGCACTTTGCGCAGCAAATCCCCCTCCACCAGATAATTTTCAAGCTCTCCGTTTATTTGTGTCAGATCCTCGGTTGTCAATTTCGAAACCCGTGTTTCCGGATTAATCTGGGCACTAGTTAAAATCTTTTGCGCATGCGACCATCCAATACCTTTAATATGCGTGAGGGCGTAGTCCACCCTCCAGTTATCTTTTAAATCTATGCCTGCAATTCTTGCCATATTTTTAGTGCCAAGCTAGCCTTGGCGTTGTTTATGTTTAGGGTTTTTACAAATGACATACAAAACCCCCTTGCGCTTCACAATTTTACAATCCTTACAAATTTTTTTTACCGATGATCTTACTTTCATTACATTTTGCCTACCTTCCCGACAATTCTGCCTCTTTTTTCATCGTACGGCGTCATTTCTACTTTGACAATATTCCCCGGCATGAGACGCATAAAGCCCCGGCGCATTTTACCGGAAGGCACTGTCAAGACTTCACGCCCGTCTCTAAGATTAACCTTGAACATAGTATTCGGCAGAAGCTCAAGAATTTCTCCCTCAATAATTGTGTTTGTCTTTTGCATAGTATACCTAAGTTTTACGGCAGTTTAAAGCTTTTTTAAGTCAAAATAATAAGACCGTGGCTGGTTAAGGCGACGGTCTCCTCAAAAAGCGCTGATATTGTACCATCTTCCGTACTCAAAGTCCAACCATCATCCTCCAAAATTATGTCACCCTTGCCCAGGGCATACATCACTTCAATCGCAAGCACCATACCCGGCTCAAGCTGCACTTTTTCATCGTGGCTTCCGCTTAACACCATGGGCACCCTGGGGCTTTCGTGAAGCTTTCTGCCAATGCCATGGCCAGTTAAATTGTAAACCGGGCTAAAGTTAGCGCGCGTAAGCTCTGATTGCATGGCGCGGGTAATATCCGCGACCGTATTGTCTTGTTTAAAAGCACTGATACCCATTTTCAGAGCCTTTTTGCCGACTTCCATAAACTTTTGCACCTTTGGATTCTTACCCAAATAAACGCTCACCGAAGTATCGGTATGAAAGCCTTGGTAATACATGCCCATGTCCACGCTCACCACATCCCCTTCACGAAAAACCACTTCTTTTTTGGGAATGCCATGGACCACACCTGCATTGACATTCACACACGTACTCCACCGATAGCCCGGAACCATTTTAAACGAAGCCCGCCCCCCCTGGACTTTGATTTCACGCGTGGCCAATTCCTCGATCTGCCAAGCGCTTACACCAGGGCCAATAGCCTTGACTACTTTCTTTTTTACTTCCGAGAGCCTACGACCCCCCTCGCGCATGATCTCAATCTCCTGGGGAGATTTAAGCATCATTGTGTACAATTTTTTCTACCTCCTTTTTGAGATCGGCAAAAATCTCCTCGATTGGCCGCTCGCCATTGACCTTAAACAAAATGCCATCCGCCTCCATGAGCTTGACAATCGGATCTGTCTGGGTATGAAAAAGCTCAAGGCGTTTTTGAATGGCTTCGGGCATGTCGTCATCCCTTTGGATAAGGTCTGTGTCTTTGACTTCAGGTCCCGGCGGATTAGTAACTAGATTATAAATCTCACCCGTAATTTTATGCTGTCGTCTTGCCGCGAGCCTACGCAAAGCCTCTTCATCACTGATATCAAGATAAATGCCCAAGGCTATGGGATGACCTTTGGCTTTAAACCAGTCAATAATGCCATGATATTGACAAACCGTCCTAGGCGAGCCATCAATGATCAGCCGGTCGTAGAAGCCATTTTTTTCCAAGTACGAAAAGAGGTTGTGCAAAAGCAGGTCATTATCCACCAACAAACCCTGATCCAATAAAGCCCGCAAAGATGCATCACTTTTTGCCATGTCGCGAAGCATTTCACCAGTGCTTATATGCCTGAAATTCAGCCAGTGGGCGATGAGTTTTGCCTGCGTGCCTTTGCCAGATCCCTGGGGCCCCAAAATTAAAATATTCATCAGGCAATAAACCTTTCATAGCGCTTCATCACCAGCTGGGCTTCAATTGTTCGCGTAACTTCCAAAACTACTGAGACCACGATCAAAAGACCTGTGCCGCCGATGACCAAGTTGGCCACCCCTAAAAAGCTTTGAAGGAGTGA
This sequence comes from uncultured Gammaproteobacteria bacterium, assembly GCA_964607795.1. GTDB lineage: Bacteria > Patescibacteriota > Microgenomatia > UBA8517 > UBA8517 > DYGT01. Next base: position 14,057 of record CAZSLA010000017.1, on the reverse strand, counting down.
GGGCAGAATGGCGATAAAGCCCAAAAAGATTGCTCCCGCCAGGGTAATGCGGTTGAGCACGTGATTTAAATAATCGGTCGTTTGTTTCCCCGGCCGGATCCCGGGAATAAAGGCACCGCTTTTTTGCAGGTTTTCGGTGATTTTTTCCGGATTAAAAACCACGGAAGTATAAAAATAAGTAAAGCCCACGACTAACAAGAAATACAAAATATTGTAAAAGGCAGATTGCGGATTAAAAGCCGTTGATAATTTCATGGCAAAGTCCTGAATCGATGGGTTATTTACCGCGGACATAAACTGACCAAGCATGGAGGGAAGAAGCACCAAAGACACAGCAAAAATGATGGGAATAACGCCCGCTTGGTTAACGCGCAGGGGAATATAATTCGAATTCGAGGGCATATTGACTCTGGACTGCCTGGCATAATTAATCGGTATGCGCCGCACGGCTTCATTAACATACACAATTAGACCTATTGTGACAATAGCCAAGGCAGCAAAGACCATAACACTAAAAATATTTTCGCTGCCTACTGTGGCCGAGGAGCGGCCGAATGAAACCGGCAGCCGCGCCACAATGCCTGCAAAAATTAAAAATGATACCCCATTACCAACGCCGTATTCTGTGATCAGTTCGCCCATCCAAATGGCAAGCATGGTGCCGGTAACCATGGTAACAATCAATGCCAACAAAGAAAGGGGAGACAGGCCGCCGATTATGTTTTGGCTTCGAAGCAAAACATACATGCCAAAGGACTGGAAAATAGCCAAGGGGACGGTCAAAAACCGAGTGTATTGATTAATTTTCTCCTGGCCCAGCTCGCCTTCTTTGGAAAGCTCTTCCAGTTTGGGGACCGCGAAAGTCATAAGCTGCATAATAATGGAGGCATTGATATATGGTGTAAGCCCCAAAGCCATGATGGAAAAATTGGCGAGCGTGCCTCCGGAAAAAACATCCAACAGCGACAGGAGAGGACTGCCCACAAACAGCTGCTGTAAATTCTGTCTGTCTATACCGGCTGCTGGAATGTGGGCAGCCAGGCGGAAAGCCACCAAAATCCCCGCTGTAATTAAAATTTTTTTACGGATAGCCGGCGAGTCAAAGCTGCGCTTAAAAAAAGTTAAAATAGAACTGATCATGCCTCTATTGTACCCCCAGCGGCCTTGATTTTTGAAGCTGCGGATTTACTAACGGGCAAAGCTACTTTAATTTTCTTTTCAATGCTCCCCTGGCCCATGACTTTTACTCCATGTCTCATCTCTCTGGCCTTAACGATGCCTGCATCAAGCAAAGCATTCAGATTAACCACACTTCCGCTTTTAAACTGGTTCAGGTCATCAAGCGTCAAAAGCAGGGGTTTTGCCTGGGCTTTGAATTTGCTTTTACCACGGGTCACTGGAAGCCTCCTAAGAAGCGATTTTTTCATCTTGATGCCTTCAAACAAAATACCCATCTTTTTGCGGGACTTTTGGCCTTTCATGCCGCGGCTTGAAGTATGGCCACCCTTGCCAGAGCCATAGCCACGCCCAAGTCGTTTTCTTTTTTTAGTTTTTATTTTGGGTAAAGTATTCATTTTTCCCTTCTCCCTACCAATTTGTTTAAACCTTTGATTGCTTCTATCGTGGCAAAAACATTAGAAATCTTATTGTTAGTTCCCAGCTGTTTGGCAACCGCATCACGCACTCCTGCCGCCTCCAAAACCACGCGTATAGGCCCTCCCGCAATTATGCCTGAACCGGCCGGAGCGGGCTTCAAAAGGATCTTGGCTGCACTATATTTCATTTCAATTTCATACGGCAAGGTCGTGCCTTTTATTGGTACTTTGATCATGCGATCCTTTGCCTGGGCAACCGCTTTTTGAATAGCACCGCGCACGTCTTTTGCTTTTGAAAGGCCAGCACCTACTTTGCCATTTTGGTCGCCAACGACCACCAGGGCAGAAAAACGCATCTGGTTTCCGCCTTTGGTCTTTTTGGAAATGCGGTTAATCTGCACCACCGTTTCTTCAAATTCACTTGTTTGTGGTTCTTGCCAATTATGCATCAGAACTCCAAACCGTCCTTTCTTGCGGCATCTGCCAACATTTTCACTTTGCCGTGGTATTGATAGCCGCCTCGGTCAAAAACTACTTTGTTAATTTTTACCTTTTTAGCTTTTTGGGCAATTTCCTCGCCCACTTTCTTGGGCTCCACTCCCCATGCTGAGGCCAAGGTGACCGCCGAAACATCATCAATAAGCTGTACATAAATATATTTCTGGGAGCGATAAACGCTCATCCTCGGGCGATCTTTTGTCCCACTTACTTTGGCGCGGACACGGTTTTTTCTTTGTTGACGCTTTAGCTTTAACATAATTTTATGCGGCCTTTGCAGCCTGTTTGCCAGCCTTTCTTCTGATTACTTCATCCATATATTTAATGCCTGTGCCTTTGTAGGGTTCGGGTTTTCTGGTGCGCCGGATGATGGCGGCCATGTGGCCTACCATTTCTTTGTCCGCCCCCTCCACGGTAACAATATTCTTTTCCACTTTAACGCTCACATTTTCGGGCATGATAACTTCCACCGGATGCGAATAGCCCAAGCTCATGACCAATTTATTGCCGACGACTTCGGCTCTATATCCGGCGCCATTAATTTCCAAAGTTTTGCTCCAGCCTTCAGCAACCCCTTTGGTCATGTTCACCAGGTGAGATCGCATGGTACCGCGCAGCATTTCAGACTCTTTGCTCGTGCCTTTTTTATTTACCACCAGCTCTTTGTCTGTGACTTCAATTGCCACCAGGCGGTCATTAAAGCTTTTTTCCAGCTGGCCTTTGGGGCCTTTGACCACGACAATACCTGCGCAAACTTCTGCGCTTACACCTTCGGGCAGTATCACTGGTAATTTTCCAAAGCGTGCCATGTTACCAAACCTCCACAATTACTTCGCCGCCTACACCTTTTTTCAATGCCTCTGCCGCAGATTTCACTCCCTGGGAGGTGGAAACCACAAGCCAAGACGCGCCTTTGTGTCTGGAAAGCTCATCCACATTTCTATAAATCCTAAGCCCAGGCTTGGACACCAGCTTCAGATCCAACAGTATGGGCTCTTTTTTTCTGTAAGCCAGACTACAAACGAGCTCCTTCTCGTCACGTGTGACCGTATCCAAATATTTTTCCTTTCTAAATACCTCGGCAACCGCGCGCACGAGCTTGGTTTCCGGAACGCGAAACTCTTTTTGCCCGCTCATGGCGGCATTTTTCATTCTGATACAAAAATCACCCACAGGATAATTAATCATTTTTTACCAACTTGCCTTTCTAACTCCGGGAATTTCGCCTTTATGCGCATATTCACGGAAACAAATACGGCACATGCCGAATTTTCGCATATAGCCTCGCGGCCTGCCGCACACACGGCAACGATTAGTATATCTGATTTTATACTTTAATTTTTTCTTTTCTCTTACTTCTTTCGATGTTTTTGCCATAATTTAGTAATTCAATTATTCTCTTCTTCTTTTTCAAACGGCATACCAATAAGTTCTAAAAGCCTTTTGGCCTGGTCTTTATTGCCCGCGCTGATTACCAATGTTATTTCCATGCCCTGGCTTCCGCGTCCCAGATCAATCTCGGGAAATACCGAATAATCCTGGATGCCCAAGGTATAATTACCAGCTTTGTCAAAGCTTTTCAAGGGAATGCCCCTAAAATCACGCAGCCGTGGCAAAGTAACACTTATCAGCTTATCCAAAAAGTTGTACATCCGCTCACGCCTTAAAGTGATCGTCAGCCCCACCGGCTGACCTTGCCTTAAGGCAAAGCCGGCAACCGAAATCTTGGCTTTTTGTACTTTGGGCTTTTGTCCGGTAATAATAGCCAGATCCTCCATCAAAAGGCTTTTATTTTCTTTATCTTTTAATTTATCACCTGTCCCCACATTGATAACCACCTTGGTGAGCCTGGGGACGGCCATCGGGCTTTTGAGGCCCAGCTCTTGCATTAAGGCCGGCCTGATTTCTTGTTCGTATTTATCTTTTAATGTTAGTCTTGCCATATTATTTTTGATCTAAAATTACACCACTTTTTTTGCTAATCCTTAGCTTTTTTCCACCTTCTACCTTAAAACCAACGCGGGTGGGTTTTTTGGTTTTCGGGTCAATCACAGCCAATTTTGAAAGGGTAATTGGCCGCGGGATTTCATAGATCCCGCCCTTGCCGTCTGCCGCCATTTGCTTTTTAATGTGTTTTTTATAAATATTAATGCCGGGTACAAAAGCGGTGCCTTTTTTGGGAAAAACGCGCTCCACAGTACCTTCCCGGCCTTTGTCTTTGCCGCGCATAACCATTACCTTGTCACCTGTTTTTATTTTTTGCATTAGATTACTTCCTTTGCCAAAGAGGCAATTTTTGTATAACCCGCATCTCTCACTTCCCGGGCAATCGGCCCCAAGATGCGCGTTCCCCTGGGCATGCCTTGCTTATCAATAATTACAGCTGCATTGTCATCAAAGCGCACATACGTGCCGTCTGTACGGCCAACTTCTTTTCTAGTGCGCACAATCACGGCGTTGACTACATCTCGGTTATTGACCGCTCCATTGGGGTCTGCTTTTTTAACCACACAGCGCACCACTTCGCCAACGGTTGCGGTCTTGCCGATCCTTGCCGAAATGCCGATCACTTGGAGTGCCTTTGCACCACTATTGTCAGCAAGATTTAAAACCGATCTTAATTGCACCATTTATTTAGTCTCCTTTTTGGGTTTTTTAACTGCTTTTGTTTTTTTCGCCTTTGACTTGATCTTTTTGGCACCTACAAGCTCAGTAATCTTCCAGCACTTCCTTTTACTCATGGGTTTGCAGGCCACAAAGCGCACCCTGTCGTTTACTTTTACACCCACTTCGTCGTGCACCAAATAATTTTTGCTCCTTTTCAAACGCTTTTTATAAACGGGGTGAGCCATCAAGCGGACAATTTCCACCTTTACGGTTTTTTCATCGTGCTTGGCAATTACTTTTCCTGTAAATATTTGCATTATTTATCCTCCTTTTTTAATGCCTTTTCCTTAATAACCGTCAAGATCTGGGCTAAATCTTTGCGCAGATTTTTTTTTGCTTTAAGATTTTTTTCTTGGGAAGATGCAATTTTAACAGAAACTTCCGACAAAGTCGCCTGCAGCTTTTGAGCATCATTGCGAAGCTCAGCCACTGATTTGGCTCGGTATTCTTTTAATTGTGTTTTTTTCATAATAGTTTGTTACTCCTCTCGACTGATTATTTTGGTTTTAAAGGGTAATTTTCCACCAGCTTTTCTTAAGGAATCGGTAATTAATTCAGGGTTTGCCCCGGTCACCTCAAAAATAATCCGCCCAGGAGTGATAACTGCCACATAACGGTCTGTGTCTCCCTTGCCGCCACCCATGCGCTGGCCAGCCGCGCGGGACGTGATTGGCTTATCGGGAAAAACGCGGATCCAAACGCGGCCCTTGCGCTTTAGACTGTTGGTGATGGTGCGCCTCCCGGACTCAATCTGGGCAGCGCTCAGCCAGCCGCGGCCCAGGGCCTTGATACCGTGCTCACCAAAAGCCAGAGTATTTCCTCGCAGGGCATTGCCCTTTCTCCGGCCTCTAAATTCTTTGCGATATTTTCTTCGTTTTGGCTGTAACATTTAGTTCTCCTCCCGTTTATAAATCCAGACTTTTATGCCTACGTATCCACGCTTTAAAAGTGCCGGTATTTGAGCATAATCAATATTCTCACGCATAGTTTGCGTAGGCACCGGACCTTCCTGAAACTTCTCAACACGGGAAATTTCCGCCCCTCCGATCCGCCCGCCCAAAACCACCTTAATACCCTTGGCGCCGGATTGCATTACTCTCTCAATGCTTTTTGTGACAACCCGCCTGTGGGGCATCCTGCGCTCAAGATCCGCAGCAATGCGGCTTGCCACGAGCTGTGCAGATAACTCAGGTTCTTTGACTTCAGCGACTTGCAAATCGATTTTAAGATCTCGGATTTTGTGGCCGCGTATTTTTTCGATGATACGCACTATATCGCGCTTAACATCCTCAATGCCAGATCCACCTCTGCCAATAACCACGCCCGGTCGGGAAACCGTCAGGTTTATCACCATGGACTTGGGCAAACGTTCAATCTCCACACTGGTCACGCCCGCCACATCCAGTTTTTTCATCAAAGCTTTTCTGATTTTGATGTCTTCGATCAACAAATCCTGATAGCCTTTATCCTCGGCATACCAGCGCGACTTCCAAGGAAGAAAGTTGCCGGTTCTAAATCCTACAGGGTTTACTTTTTGGCTCATTTATTTGGCCTCCTTTTTGTGTTTAACCTGCGCCTGTTTTTTAACACTTTTGTTTTGCGGCTTCGCCTTTTGGGCAACAACAATCCTGATATGGCTGGTTCTTTTAATTATCGGGTGCCAGGTGCCACGGCTGACCGGTCGCCCACGCTTTAAGCGTGGCCCTTCGGTAATTTGGATTTCTTTAAACACTAGCTCATCAAGCTGGGCGCCTTTGTTTTGGGCGTTGGCAACCGCAGTTTTTATGGCCTTCACCAGTGGCTCTGAGGCACGCTTTTGGCTGTAGGGAAGCATCTCGAGCGCCTGTTTGGGTGTAAGTGTTTTAATCATACCCGCCACAAGCCTCAACTTCCGAGGTGGAGTGTGAATGTATTTTTGTCGTGTTATAGCTTCCATAGTTATATTTTTAAGTCTTTTCGATAATACGTTTAACCACCTGGCCATGACCCCGGAAAGTGCGGGTTGGCGCAAATTCGCCCAAAAGGTGGCCCACCATGTCTTCAGTCACAAAGACTTCTGTAAATGTCCTGCCATTGTGCACCGCAAAATATTTACCCACATATTCAGGTGCAACGGTGCTGCCGCGCGACCAGGTTTTGATTGCTTTGCCTTTTTCGCCCATACCGGACTCCACCTTTCTCACAAGGCGCGGGTCAACATATGGTCCTTTTTTGTTGCTTCTACTCATGGTTATTGGTTTTTGGCATGTTTGCCCGGTTTTCTGCGGGTAACGATTAGTTTATCAGAATATTTTCTTTTTGCGCGAGTTTTGCCCACGGCTTTTCTGCCATACGGAGTTTTGGGGTGTTTGAGACCGACTCCGCTTCTACCCTCACCACCACCATGCGGATGGGCTCCAGGGTGCATGGCCACGCCGCGCACGGTGGGCCGAATCCCAAGCCTGCGCTTATGCCCGGCTGTTGAGCCCTTAACACTTTTTAAATGGACGTTGCTTACCTGGCCAATGGTTGCAAAGCAATTGGGGTCAAAGCGGCGAATTTCGGTGGATGGGAGCTTCACTAAGACATAATTTTCTTCTTTACCCTGGATCACTGCGGATGCCCCGGCACTTTTGACTATTTGGCCGCCTTTTTGTGGCCGGATTTCAATATTATAAACGCTTATGCCAGCAGGAATCTTACCAAGCGGCAAGGCATTGCCGATTTCCAAAGGTGCAACCGCTGAAGCAATAATTTTGCTGCCGATTTTCAACTTTTCCGGCGCCAAGATGTAGCGCTTGTCACCGTCTTTGTAAACAATCAAGGCAATACTTCCACTACGGTTTGGGTCGTACTCTATGCTTTTTACCACACCCCAAACATCGCGCTTGCTTCTTCTAAAATCTATGCTCCGCAAGTAGCGCTTTTGCCGACCGCCCTGGTGGCGCACAGTAATCGTACCTTTTGACCGCCCGGATTTCTTGGACAAAATGGCCTTTATCTTCCTCATTTTTCTTTGCCTCCTTCAAATAAAGCAATTTTTTCTTTTGGTAATAAAGTCACAATCGCTCTTTTCCTGGCGCGCTTGATCTTCAGGCCTTTTCTAAGAAAACTGCGCTCTACTTGTTTTTTATAATTTATGCTTGAGACCTTTTTAACATGCACGCCAAAAAGATCGCTTACCAGCTTTCTGATCTGGGGCTTTCGCAAGCTTGGCTCTACCCAAAAGCTATATTTACCCTTTTTGGCCAAATCCAGGCTCTTTTCTGTAAGTATGGGTTTTATTTTCATTTGCTTTCCTTTTTAGTTTTAATCACTTTTTTTGCTTTTGCTTTGCTTTTCGGGAAAATGTCCGCGTCAAAAACAAGCACGTTTGCCCTCTTTGCATCAAGCGCATTTAAATCGGCAAATGGCAAAACAACGACGTTTTTTAGATTACGAAACACACGGTATTTTTCCGCATTAGTCTTACTCAAAAGCATAAGAACCCGTTTACCTTCTACCTGTGCCAAAAGCCGAGCTGCGTCCTTAGTCTTTTTAAGGCTAGATACTTCTTTGACAATTACCACCTTTTTCTCTTTGAGTTTAAGGGAAATCGCGCTTTTCAAAGCAAGCGCACTCATTTTTTTGCCCATTTTAAGCACCCTTTTTCGGCCATCCGGGCCATGAGCCTTGCCGCCGCCCACGAAAATCGGCGCGGATCGAGCGCCATGGCGAGCTCTACCAGTGCCTTTTTGCCGAAACCACTTTTGGGTGGTGAGGGCAATTTCCCCCCTGGTTTTGGTTTTTGCAGTCCCTTGGTGCTGTCTGTTCACAAGCACCCGCACTGCCTGGGCTAAAAGCTCCACGTTTGGCTCAACCTCATAATCTTTGGGGAAATTCATGCTTTCAGCTCTTTTTTGACTGAGTGAATAAACGCTTACTTTAGCCATTTTCTTCTTTCTCCTTTTCTTTTGGGGTTTCAACTTTGCTTTCTGAAATGCGCTTAACGATTAATAAATTTCCCTTTGCTCCGGCCACCGGGCCGGATACTACCAAAGTATTCGTTTCGGGGTTTACAGCAACAACTTTTAAATTAGTAATCGTTTTTTGCTCACTGCCCATGCGACCGGCCATTTTTTTGCCTTTGCGCACACGCCCGGGGTCTGTGCCCTGACCAATGGAACCCGGAGCCCGCTCGCGGTCTGATTGACCGTGAGTCTTGGGGCCGCCGGCAAAATTCCAGCGCTTCACCACCCCTGCAAAGCCCTTGCCCTTGGAAACTCCGGTTATGGACACCGTGTCCCCCGGAGTAAAGATGTGATCCAAGGTAATCACATCCCCGACTTTAAACCTGGGCTCGCTTTCAAACAGGACCTCGCGTAAAAAACGCGGGGCTTGGTTTTCTTTTATAACCCCGCGCAGATGTCCCAGAAGTGGCTTGGTAATATTTTTGGTCCTTTTGGTGCCAAAACCAAGCTGGATTGCCCAATAGCCGTCCTTTTTGATATTTTTAATCTGAGTAACGACGCAGGGACCGGCTTCCATTTCCGTAACAGGAAGCCTGTGGTTGTTTTTAAACACCTGGCTCATTTTCGTCTTGGTCGCAAGTATGGTATTAATCATTTTTTTACACTAAAAAAGCGCCAGAGGCGCCCTACTCATCAAAGGCCCTCTTGGTCTTAAGAGGCTAAAATAATTACCACCTCCATGTGAGGCTGATTATATCAAATCAATCCTGCCGAGGCAATACTTGGCCCAAAATCAAAGCCAAATATTCTTTGTTCTCCGCGCGTTTACCGGTAATGGGAGATGCAAGCATTTTTTCCACTTTTCCGTCCATGGATGCAACATCATTTTTTACTTTTTCCAAAGCCTGGGCAATTTGACAATCATCGGGCCTGGCAACCCCGAGCTCGTAATGGGGCTTAATAAGGCTGATGATGATACCGTCAGATTTCAAATTCCTCAAGGCATTGGCAATGACTTTTTCCTGCTTGGTCCAAGCTGTGTCTACGGTAATTAAGTCCACTTTTTCGGGCAAACTCACATGCATGGCATTGGTGCGCTCCAAGACCACAACTCGCGGATCGGTCCTGAGTTTCCAAGCCAATTCGCCATACGAAGTATCCACACTATAAACCTTTTTTGCCCCGCTTTGCAGCAAGCAGTCTACAAAGCCTCCAGTGGACGATCCAAAATCACAAGCTATTTTGCCTTGTGGAGAAATATTAAATGCCTGAAGCGCAAACTCAAGTTTTTCACCGGCTCTGGAGGCAAATGCCATTTACATCTTTACTTCAATAGAAACTCCCGCGGGTAAATTCAGGTTAGACAAAGAATCAATTGTGCGGCCCGAGGGATTTTCGATATCAATCAAGCGCTTGTGCACCAAAACCTCAAAATGCTCCTGGGCATCTTTATGCTTGAAAGGGGATTCTAACACCGAAATAACACTGCGTTTGGTGGGAAGGGGAATGGGGCCAATGACTTGGGCACCAGTAGAAATAGCCGTATCAATAATTTTTGCGGCCGCTTCATCGATCACACGGTGATCGTAACTTTTTAATTTTACTCTTATTCTACCTAGGGCTGCCATGATTGGTCCTAAAAAGTGCGAGCAGGTTTATTTGATAATTTTGGTAATAAGTCCTGCACCAACTGTCTTGCCGCCTTCGCGGACAGCAAACCGCTGTCCTTCCTCAAGCGCGACGGGGACAATTAGTTTGGCTTTCATATTAGCGCGGTCTCCGGGCATCACCATCTCAATACCTTCGGGCAAAGTAACTTCTCCGGTAATATCCGCCGTGCCAATAAAGAACTGAGGCTTGTAGCCGGTGAAAAACGGCGTGTGCCGACCGCCTTCGTCCTTGCTTAAGATATATACCTCAGCTTCAAATTCGGTGTGAGGTTGGATAGTGCCGGTTTTGGCAAGCACTTGGCCACGCTCAATCTGGTCTTTTTCAACTCCGCGCAGAAGGACACCGACGTTGTCTCCGGCTTGGGTCTCATCCAAAGTTTTTCTAAACATCTCAAGGCCTGTAACCACTGTTTTTTGCGTATCTTTGATGCCTACGATTTCTATCTCTTCATTCACACCAAGCTTCCCGCGAGCAACTCGGCCTGTAGCCACGGTCCCGCGGCCTTTAATGGAAAAGACATCTTCCACCGGCATCAAAAATGACTTGTCGGTTTCGCGAACCGGGTCCGGAATATACTCATCCACGGCCTTCATAAGCTCCATGATTTTAGTTTGAGCATCTTTGTCGCCCTCCAAGGCTTTCAGGGCGCTGCCGCGAATAACAGGAACTTCGTCGCCTGGATATTCGTATTTTTTCAAAAGCTCGCGTACATCTTCTTCTACTAAATCAACTATCTCTGGGTCATCAACAGTATCTACTTTGTTCAAAAAGACAACCAAAGCAGGAACATTTACCTGACGTGCCAAAATTACGTGTTCACGAGTCTGAGGCATGGGGCCATCTGCGGCGGAAATAACCAAAATTGCGCCGTCCATCTGAGCCGCACCGGTGATCATATTTTTGATGTAATCGGCATGACCCGGAGCATCAATATGGGCATAGTGCCTTTTTTCGGTTTCGTATTCAACGTGGGTTATGTTGATGGTCACTCCACGCTCTTTTTCCTCAGGAGCATTATCAATCTGGTCAAAAGCATAGGACTTGGTGTTATTGCCGGGCTGCATAGCTAAGGTATTTGTGATAGCCGCCGTCAGAGTGGTCTTGCCGTGGTCAACGTGGCCAATAGTGCCAATATTGACGTGCGGCTTGAGCCTTTCAAATTTTTGTTTTGTATCTGCTGCCATGATAATTATCTTAAATTATATTTTTGCTTTTTTCAAGCCCTATATTCGGGCGAAAAACCACTCCGCAATTAGCGGAACTTTGGTATTATCGCAGCCCGCTTCATGCTTTGTCAAGAGGGAGCTTTTAAGCGTTTTTATTAATAATCTGCTCGGCGATGTTTGCCGGCACTTCTTCATAGTGACTGGGCTCCACATATGCGCTCGCCCGACCCTGAGAGAGCGAGCGTAAATTCGTAGTATACCCCGATAATTCCGCCAGAGGAGCTATGGCTTTGATAATCGTAACCCCGGCTTTTTCTTCTGTGCCCTGGATCTGGGCGCGCCGTGAGCTCAAATCCCCGATAACATCCCCCATGTACTCCTCCGGGGTGGACACCTCCACTTTTACAATCGGCTCTAAAAGCGCAAGCTCGCCTCTTTTAGCAGCAGCTTCCAGGGCCATAGAACCGGCAATCTTGAAGGCAATTTCAGATGAATCCACATCATGGTAAGTACCGTCGTAAACCACCACTTTCATGTCCACCATGGGAAACCCAGCCAAAATGCCGCCCTCCATCTTTTCCACCACACCTTTTTCAATTGCTGGGATGTATTCTTGGGGGATGGCTCCGCCCTTGATTGCAGATTCAAAGATAAAACCTTCTCCACGGCCCAAAGGCTCAACACGCAAAAAACAATGCCCGTACTGGCCGCGACCGCCTGTCTGGCGGATGTATTTGCCCTCGCCTTCGGCCACATTTTTGATGGTTTCTTTGTAAGCCACCTGGGGGGACCCTGTGGATGCATCCACATTAAATTCCCGCTTCATGCGGTCCACCAAAATCTCAAGCTGCAGCTCGCCCATGCCGGAGATAATCGTCTGGCCGGTTTCATGATTAGTTTTAATTTTAAAAGTGGGGTCTTCGTCCGAAAGCTTATTTAAAGCAACACCCATTTTTTCCTGATCTACCTTGGTTGCCGGCTCAATGGCCAAGGAGATCACAGGCTCGGGGAAGCTTATGGACTCAAGTAAAATGGGGTGTGAAGGATCACAAACTGTATCCCCTGTGGTCAATTGCTTGCTGCCGACAACGGCCACAATCTCTCCGGCAAAGGCTTCGTCGATGAGTTCGCGTGCCTCTGCATGCATCAAAACCAGTTTGCCGATCCTTTCCATGTCCCCTTTGGAGCTATTATAAACGCTGGTACCTGCTTTTAGCGTTCCTGAATAAATGCGCACATACACCAGCCTGCCCACATGCGGGTCTGTGACTACTTTAAAGGCAAGGCCGGAAAACGGAGCCTCATTGGTGCGCTCGCGCGTTACTTGTTCCCCGGTTTTAGGATTAGTGCCTTCAATTGGCAAAAGGTCAATGGGCGACGGCAAATATTCAACCACGGCATCCATCAAAAGCTGCACCGTGGCCATACGATTATCCCCACCCAAAATGGGGAAGAATTTGCCGGCAACCACACCCTTTCTAATGGCGCTATTAATTTCGGCTTCACTGGGGGATATTCCTTCCAAATATTTTTCCAAAAGTGCATCATCAAATTCGGCAACCGCCTCAATAAGCTTTTCGCGATGAGCTTGGGCAACATCTACAAGCTCCACCGGAATTTCCTCTTCGCTTAAGTGATTATCCTCAATGCCCTTGTAGGTGTAAGCCTTCATTTTGATCAAGTCCACCACACCCCGAAGGCTATGTTCAATACCAATGGGTATTTGGATGGGATAGGCATTTGCTCCAAGCCGGTCATGGATAGATTTAATCGAGCCTTCAAAATCCGCACCGATGAGGTTTAACTTATTCAAAATGCAGATCCTGGGCACCTGGTATTTATTTGCCTGGCGCCACACGGTTTCTGATTGGCTTTCCACTCCAGTTCTGCCGTCAAAGACCATGACTGCGCCGTCAAGGACACGAAGTGAACGCTCAACTTCCGCGGTAAAGTCAATGTGGCCGGGAGTATCGATGATATTGATGCGGTAGTGACCATTTTCCACGTCTGAGTCCGTTTGTAAATCCCAAAAAGTGGTAATTGCCGCGCTCACGATCGTGATGCCGCGCTCGCGCTCCTGGGCCATCCAATCCGTGACCGTGGTGCCTTCGTCCACCGAGCCGTGCTTATAGGTCCTCCCCGTTTCAAACAAAATTCGCTCGGTGGTGGTGGTTTTACCCGCGTCTATATGGGCGATAATACCGATGTTTCTGATTTTTTGCAAAGGCACATCACGATCCTGAGTGACCGTGCTGGCCATTGCTGATTTTTTTTTGCTTTGCTGAGCTGCCATAGTCAAAAATAAACCGCCTCCCTTGGGAAGCAGTTAGGATATTGTAACAACCAAACTGGGGAAAAGCAATCAAATGTGTCGGACGTATATAATCGGAAAGTAATTAAAGGGTTAAATATTTTTTCAGGGGGTAGAGTAATATTTTTTGTTTGGTATCCAAAGATTTACTGGGTGCTCGCAAGTCTCACCCCAAAAGGAGTGGTGAAAGAAAAAAGACCTGCTTTTTGTGCAGTAAGGG